>JBBRSV010000114.1:0-15662 GCA_038245055.1 Chitinophagales bacterium
CAATTAGAAGGCATCACGTTAGAGCAGTTTTTCAACCTCCAAAAAATAGAAAAAGTAAAGGAATGGCTGATATACAATGAACAGTCATTAACACAGATTGCATTTAACCTTGGTTATAGCAGCATCCAGCACCTCTCCAGCCAGTTCAAAAATCTCACCGGTATGACACCCTCACAATTCAAACAGCTTGGCGCATTGCACCGAAAGTCTATTGACGCTGTAAAAGACTGATTGATAGCTTTTGCATCGGCACAATTATCTGCAAATCTTTTCCAAAATGCTGTAACAATAAAGGTATGTTTATGCCAGACCTTTGTATCGTTTAAAAAAATGAAAGATGAATAAAGAGATAAATACCATCAATCTTCCTTTAGCTGGCGTGGAAAGTGAGCATTGTGCCCTGATTGTGGACAAAGGATTAAGTGAGATAGAAGGTATCAAAACACATAAAGTAGAACTGAACAACAAAAGGGCAGTTATTACAACAGATGATGAACTGGAAACGATACCCAAGGCGGTAAAAGCCATCAGGGATTTAGGCTATGATGTAGATACAGTGAAGAAAACATTTCCGGTGCTTAATATGACATGTGCCTCCTGTGCCAGCAGTTCGCAAAGTATTTTGGAAAACACAGCCGGCGTGGTAAATGCATCAGTCAACTATGCCAATGCTACGGCGCAGGTAGAATATATCCCTACCATTACCGATGCTCAAAAATTAAAGGCTGCCATGCAAAGTATTGGTTACGATTTGATGATTGATGAAAGTGAAGAAGCAAAAGACGAATTGGAAGAAGTTCATCGTAAAACCTTTGAAACACTGAAGAGAAGAACCATTGGCTCGGTTGCCCTATCCATTCCTTTAGTGCTGATAGCGATGTTTTTCATGCACATACCTTATGCCAATTATATCATGTGGGCATTGGCAACTCCTGTTGTACTTTACTTCGGAAAGCAGTTTTTCATCGGTGCCTGGAAGCAGGCTAAGCATCGTTCTGCTAACATGGATACGCTGGTAGCATTAAGTACAGGCGTGGCATATTTGTTTAGTGTTTTTAATACCCTCTTCCCGAAATATTGGAACAGCAGGGGGCTGGAAGCTCATGTTTATTTTGAAGCTGCAGGCGTGGTAATAGCCTTTATTCTGCTCGGCAAAATGCTCGAAGAAAAAGCAAAAGGAAATACCTCGTCAGCTATAAAAAAACTCATGGGCCTGCAGCCAAAAACTGTTACGGTAGTTCATGAAGGAGGGCATCAAATGGAAATGCCGATTGCTTCTGTAAAAGTGGGCGATACCTTATTGGTAAAGCCGGGAGAAAAGATTGCTGTAGATGGAACGGTAAAATCCGGAAATTCCTTTGTAGATGAAAGTATGATAAGTGGTGAACCCATTCCGCTGGAAAAGAAAAAGGACGAAAAAGTATTTGCCGGAACCATTAATCAGAAAGGAAGTTTTCAATTTACGGCAGATAAAGTAGGCGGCGACACGGTATTGGCGCAGATTATAAAAATGGTGCAGGAAGCTCAAGGCAGCAAAGCACCGGTGCAAAAACTGGTAGATAAGATTGCAGGCATTTTTGTTCCGGTTGTAATGCTTATTGCGGTTCTTAGCCTGGTTGCCTGGATAATATTTGGAGGTGAAAATGGTTTTACGCACGGTATGTTAGCATTGGTAACCGTGTTGGTAATTGCTTGTCCATGTGCATTGGGTTTGGCAACACCTACTGCAATCATGACAGGTGTGGGTAAAGGTGCAGAGAATGGGATTTTAATTAAAGATGCTGAAAGCCTGGAGCTGGCAAAAAAAGTGAATGCCATTGTGCTGGATAAAACAGGTACTATAACAGAAGGGAAGCCCGAAGTAGTTTCTATACAATGGAAATCGGGAGCAGGCGAAAAGGAACTTTCTGATTTATTGTTTAGTATTGAACAACAATCAGAGCATCCTTTGGCAGAGGCGGTGGTTCGATACTTCCAACAACAAAATGTACAACCGCTTACCCTCGACCATTTTGAAAGCATCACCGGCAAAGGCGTGAAAGTAATGTATGCAGGCAACAGCTATTTGTTGGGCAGCCCTGCTTTGCTTCAGTCCGAAGACATTCATATTGAACCTGCGCTGCAAACCATAGCCAACGAATGGCTGAACAGAGCCCAAACGGTTATCTGGCTCGCCGATAAAGAAAATGCCCTGGCGGCTATTGCCATTGCCGATAAAATAAAGTCAACATCGGTTGAAGCAGTCAAGGAACTGCAGGGCGCAGGCATTGAAGTGTACATGCTCACAGGCGATAATCAGTTTACTGCAAAAGCCATTGCAACGCAGGTAGGCATTCATCATTACAAGGCAGAAGTGCTACCAGCAGATAAAGCAGATTTTGTAAAGGAATTGCAGCAGCAGGGAAAAGTTGTGGCCATGGTGGGTGACGGTATTAACGACAGCAATGCGTTGGCACAAGCCGATGTGAGTATTGCCATGGGCAAAGGCAGCGACATTGCTATGGATGTAGCTAAGATGACTATTATATCATCCGACCTTTCAAAAATTTCACAGGCAATAAAATTATCAAAGCACACGGTGGCAACCATACGGCAAAACTTGTTTTGGGCATTTATTTACAACATCATCGGCATACCCATTGCAGCAGGTATTTTGTATCCTTTTACTGGATTTTTACTTAATCCTATGATTGCCGGAGCCGCAATGGCATTAAGTAGTGTAAGTGTGGTAAGTAATAGTTTAAGATTGAAATTGCTGAAGCTATAATGCAAGAAAATGATAAAAAGTCTAAATAGTGCCTTTGTTGTTCCGGTTATTGCGTTAGTAACTGTCATAATTTTTTACTTTTTGTTGCTAAAAAAAGCGAATAATCCGGTGGCATTTAAAAGGATAACCAGCCTTATTCTGGCTGTTGCATTTGTCCTTAACTTTTTGTGGGAAATGGCCCAGATGCCGTTTTTTAAAAACATGCCTTTCAACTGGGAGACTACACTTTTTTGTGCTCTGGCATCCATAGCCGATTGCATTATGGTGTTGCTGTTGTATTTTGGTTTTGGTTTGATGTATAAAAATTCCTTGTGGTTTCGTCGACCCCGTTTTTTAGAGGTTATGCTTCTGGTAATTACAGGAGGCCTTGGTGCGGTACTGGCTGAAAAGAAACATCTCTTTCTAGGTAATTGGGCTTACAGTTCATACATGCCGTTTGTGCCCGTAGTTGAAGTAGGACTGTCGCCTTTATTACAGTTTATGGTATTACCGGCAATTATATACTACGTTGCTTCGGCTAAAGTGGACAGGTTGTAAAAAACATATAGGTATAACTATTTTCCAAAATAGTGTAACAGTTGAACAACTGATTAGAACGAACTTTGGAAAAAATAGAAATATGAAATATCAATTCAAAACAAACATAAACTGCGGAGGATGTATAGCATCCATTACACCGCATTTAAATGCCAATACCGACATTAAAAGTTGGGAAGTAGATACCGTAAATCCACAAAAAGTCCTAACAGTAGAAACCGATACTCTTTCTGATGAAGCGGTCCGGGAAATAGTAATCAAAGCCGGGTACAAGGCAGAAAAGTTAAGTCAATAAATTCTCAGACCAGCAGTGCAATGTTTTTGTCCTGCTGGTTCTGCTTATTATTATAAATTTATCTTGTAAAGAATAGGGCCGTTCTCCTCGCAGTTATTTATGGTTCTTTTTTACCCGTAAAACGGACTGTTGTAAGCAAATAAAGTTTATGCTAAAATCATTAGGGCGGTTTTTCTGGAAAATATTCAAAGCCATCTTTGTAAGGAAGAAGGATTGCTGTAAGTAATGACATAATAACCAATAATTATGTAAATTCTTTCCATAATTATGTAATCTTATAAGTAAAACTGAATGTACCTTCATCAGGAAGAGGTTTCACTATTTTAAAGAAATGCTCAAATTTCAGGTCGGCATAAATGAAAGGAAATACATCCATACAATTAAAGGCGGCCCTGCTGTTGATTGTGTTCTCCATGAATACAGTTATCGGGTTTGCCTGCGCTGTTGGCCTTGATATGGATTTTAATTCAAAGCACCATCATGATGAGCTTGAAACCAAAGAAGCGGTTCACTTACATGAAGATGGTAAGAAGCACGTTCACCATGAGTTAAAGGAAAGTTACGCTGCGTCACATCATCACGATGAGGGAAACAATCTTGATAGCGAAGACAACGACAGCGATAATTGTTGTAATCACCAGGTAACAAAGTTTGAACAGCTTGATAAAACAATTCCTCATGCATTAGCAATTAATCCTGTATTCTTTACAGCATTCATTTCTTCATTTTATAACATAGATATTTTAGCTGCTTCGCAGGTTACGAAAAGCACAAAATATTTTGTCCGAAGTCACCACCCTCCCATCCCCGATATTCTCATAGCAATTCAGCGTTTCCAGATTTGATTATGATAACTGGGTTTGATGGCTTTTGCCCATCGAGCTGTCAGCGTTTTGCCCAAATGGTAAAATGTATTTTCCAGTTATCGTAATCTATTTTTTATGTCTATACGAAATCATATCGAAAATTTATCCAAAAAACCTGATGAATTATTTGACCAAAATAATGTTAAGCAATTTGTAGCACTTTTTAATTATGCTACTATTGGTATAGTTATCACTGACAAAGGGGGTGTTATCATTAATTTCAATAAGTATATAGAAATACAATTTGGTTATACCAAAGCCGAAGTGCTGGGCAAAACGGTTGAAATATTATTGCCCCAATCCATTCACTCAAAACACCAGGCTCATCGTGATAACTTTAATAAGCATCCACAGAACAGGATAATGGGTGCAGGCAGGGATTTATATGCCATGAAAAAAGATGGAACAGAATTTCTGGTAGAAGTAAGCCTGAGCCATTACCGTTTAAATAATGAAGAATTTGTAATTGCATTTGTGGTTGATATTACCATTAGAAAGAAAAATGAAGACCTCTTTTTGCAACAGCAACGTGAACTGCAACGGATTAGTAAGGAAGTGCAAAACATGAATAGAGAGCTTGAACAAAAAGTGCTGGAACGAACCATGATGCTGAAAGAAACTTTGTTTGCATTGGAAAACTCAAAAGAAGAATTAAAACAATCTTTGGAAAGTGAAAAAGAATTAGGTGAGTTGAAAAGCAGATTTGTTACGATGGCTTCGCATGAATTCCGAACACCGTTAAGCGCCATTTTCACTTCACTTTCGTTAATAGAAAAATATACAACTACAGAAGAACAGGATAAAAGGGAACGACATATTTTGCGCAGTAAAGAAGCGGTAAATAATATGAAGAGTATGCTGGAAGACTTTCTGTCGTTGGGCAAACTGGAGGAAGGCAAAATTGAACCCAATATTTCTCAATTTGATATAACACAACTTGTAGAAAATATTATAAACGAAGTGCATGGCTTAAAAAAAGCGGGGCAAAAAATTAGCTATGTTCATCATGGTAAAGTAGAGATATGCTCAGACCAGTCAATATTAAAAAATATTGTCATCAACCTGCTCTCCAATGCCATAAAATTTTCTCCCGAAAATTCAACCATTAACCTCAACAGTTTTGTTGATGATGATAAAATACAGATTGCTATAAAAGATGAAGGCATAGGTATTTCAACGGATGATTTACAGCATCTGTTTGAACGTTTTTTTCGTGGAAAGAATGCGCTGAATATTGAAGGGACAGGATTAGGATTGGCAATAGTTGCCAAATATCTGGATATGCTGAATGGAACAATTAATTGTAACAGTGAGCTAAATGGCGGTACTGAATTTATTGTAATGTTTAACAAGAAGTAACAAGGGCTGTCAGAGTTAATTTATTGTATTGCTCAACTACTTCTTTCTAAAAATAAATTATGAACCAAATATTATTGATTGAAGACAATACGGCGGTAAGGGAAAATACTGCTGAGCTTCTTGAACTGGCCAACTACAAAATGTTAGTAGCCGCCAATGGAAAAGCTGGTGTGGACCTGGCATTGAAGCATAAGCCCGATCTGATAATTTGTGACATTATGATGCCAGATTTAGATGGTTATGGCGTATTGCACTTGTTGAGCAGAAACAAGGAGACTTCCACAATTCCGTTTATATTTCTTACTGCTAAAACAGAACAAACAGAATTAAGAAAAGGTATGGAAATGGGCGCCGATGACTTCATAACAAAACCTTTTGATGATGTGGATTTATTGAACGTAATTGAAATAAGATTAAAAAAGGCAGAGACCTTAAAGAAACAATTATCCAAAGACATTACAAATGTAAACGACCTTATTCAAAATGTTGCAGCATCCGCTGATATTAAACTCACTTCCGATGAAAGGGAAATTAGTATATACAAAAAGAAACAATTGGTTTATTCAGAAGATAAAAGACCAAATGCTGTATATCATATATTAAATGGAAAAATAAAAACATTCAAGGTGAATGAGTTTGGAAAGGAATTGATAACAGGCATTTATACTGATGGAGATTTTATTGGATATACTGCCCTGCTGGAAGAAACTACTTATGCAGATACGGCAGAAGTGCTGGATGATGCTGAATTAATGATTATTCCAATAGCAGATTTTCTACAGCTAATTTATAATAACCCCCAGGTATCAAAACAATTTATAAAATTACTTACAAAAAATGTGTTGGAAAATGAAGAAAAACTATTGACTATTGCATACCAGTCTCTCCGTAAAAAAGTAGCTATCGGGCTAATAGAAGTTTTTGATAAATTTAAAAACCAACTATGCCCTAAACCCGAACTTATTATTTCAAGACAGGATTTATCGCATATTATGGGTGTTGCTACCGAGTCGCTTGTACGAACCCTAAGTGATTTTAAAGATGAGAAACTGATTGAGTTAAAAGAAGGGAAAATAATTATCCTCGAAGAAACCAGTTTACGAAGCCTTAAATATTAAACAGAATCAATCTCCCTGTAGGCTACGGAAATTAAAATCTGCTAAATTTTTCCCTTCAAGATTTTGCTTGGTAAGTGTCCAGTTTTCAGTCAGGCTGGTCTCTATCCAATGGCCGTCAGACTTTCGCTGAACTTTAACTGATAAATTGAATAGTTCTTTAAAGTGATATACCATCTCTTTCACTGTAGTGTTATCGGTCAATATAATAAATGAAATTTTGTCAGTAACTTTGTTGTGTCCATTTTCCTTTGTGAGGCATAGTTCTTTTGAAACTATACCGGTTGAAACAAAATCTATTTTTAAATAAGGAAATGTCTGAGTAAATTCTTCCTGAACTTTCCCAAATGTTTTTCCAGCCTCTATTTTAATTTCCATAAACAAGCTTTTAGAAAATGATTGCATATTGCAAACTGATCTTTATACATAACTTTTAAGCCGGTAACACACTAATGTTATAGAAATGCCGTCCATCCTTATAGTTAGTCATTTACCGAGTTGCTTCCAAACCTGTTAGTGGTGATTTAAATACGTTTAAAGACCTTGTAATATGTTATTTAGGCATAAATACAATGGTACAAACTATATTATTCAAATTCATTTGCCACTTTATAAATAAGTCATAAAAGTAACCACAAAAAAATACTAATGGATTGACGAAAATCAATTGTGTATTTGAGATTAATCAAGATTCGATTACCTGAAGAATTAAAATACGCATATGAGATTCTTTATGTAAGAAAACCCCTTTTTTAAAGTAATCCACCTTGATAAGAAACACATGAAGAATTGATTTGCATCAATACAAAGCATTAAACAGCTTACTAATTTTACGGGAGATTTAGTAACGAATGAAAATTTTAGAAATGAGTTACAGATGCTGTCTCATGTTTGTTACTCCCATCTAATGTAAACAATTAAAATTTTAAAACAATGTTACACAAAGCAAAATTGAAAGACGGTTCTAAAATAGAAAAGACAAGACACCTTAAGGAACTTGCGGCCTTAAAAAAATTATTAAGCGATTACAAAGTCGAAAGAAAAACTGAATGGAAATCATTTAAGAGTAAAATGAAGGATAGCATTGATAAAATGGAAAAATCAATAAAAAAGCCTGCAGCTCCCGATAAGAAAGAGAAAACAAACAAATGAAAATACTATTAGCTATAGATGGCTCTGAGCACAGCAAGCTCACTGTTGAGGAACTGGCCGGTCAGCCTTATCCACCCAAAACGGAAGTACGCATTGTTACTGTCTACTTTATGCCGTCAAAAGTAGCTTTTTCCGAGGATGGGATGATGTCAGAGGACTATTATCCTGAAATTAACCGGATTGCATTAAAATCAGCAACTAATATAACTAATGACGCAACTAAAATTTTGCAAAAAGTTAATCCAAATCTTGTAATAACCTCATCTGTAATTGATGGATCTCCTGCTCAGGTTATCCTCCGTGAAGCAGAAGCATTTGGTGCCGATTTAATTCTTGTAGGCTCTCATGGTCATGGCCATGGTGCAGTAGCAGGTTTTCTCCTGGGTTCAGTTTCTCAATCTGTATCAGTACATGCAAAATGTTCGGTATTGATTGTGCGAATGAAAAAACAAAAAAAATAAATTCTAATTATCACTTAAAAACAAAACAATGAAAATAAATCGAAATGAATTATTGCTTCATAGCGTAACGCATGGTTCACAAGAAAACATGAGTTCAGGAAATTATACCTGCTCAATGCATCCGGAAGTAAAATCAGACAAACCTGGTAAATGCCCGAAGTGCGGAATGACTTTAATAAAGAAAAATAATTAATTAATAACAATTAAAAACTCAAAAAATTATGAAAAAAACATTCTCCCTTTCAATCGTTCTACTGACAGCGATGAGTTTATTGCTCTCCTGCAATTCAAAATCATCGGCAGATGAGTACCTGAAAGACGATAACCAGCGAAAAGAAGTTGTCTTAGCAATTGTTCACCATCAGCCATATATGAGTGAAATGATGCAGCAAATGATGAGTAGCGACAGTTGTAAACAAATGATGTCAGAAAACATGATGAGCAATCCCGGCATGATGAATACAATGATGGGCGATATGATGAGCATGTGCAACAAAGATTCTGCTATGTGCAAGATGATGATGGGAAGTATGCAGTCGCAACCGCACGTTATGGAATCAATGAAAGGAATGTGCGACATGGGCAACATGAAAATGGAACCGAAAAAAGATCAACAAAAGCACCAGCATTAATAATAAACAATCATCATTCATTTTTAAATATACAAAATCATGGAAAAATCAATCATACATACCTACCATATCGGTGGTATGGGCTACGGCAACTGTGCTTCCACAGTTAAGCAAAAATTATCCGGTGTGGCTGGTGTAACGTCAGTTGCCATTGATCTCGGAAAGAAGGAAGCAAAAATCACTTTAATTAAAGAGATTGACACAGATACGCTTCAGCATGCATTTAGTAATACACGTTATACTATTTCCAAACTTGATAGTTGAATTCAGCGAATACTTGCTGTAATAACAAAAATTAAATAATTATTTAAATCATACAACTATGTTTCACACTTATAACGGACACTTTGGGGGAATGCATTTTATCTGGTGGATAATCTGGTTCCTTTTTATCATCTGGATTTTTGCAACTCCCTGGGACATTCCCGGTCAACGAACCAAAAAAGACAGCCCATTGGATATTCTTAAAAAAAGATTTGCCAGCGGAGAGATAACGAAAGAAGAGTTAGAGGAAGGAAGAAATATTATTAATAAAAATTAATGTTTTAAGAAAAAGAATAACAACTGATAATAAAGTGTTTTCTCAAATTTTAATTATTTAAAACTTAAATATCATGAAACAACAACAATATCAAAAATGCATCGAAGCCTGCATTGAATGTGCAACGGAATGTAATCACTGCGCTGTTGCATGTCTTGAAGAAAAAGATGTACAATATCTTACTAAATGCATCCGGCTCGATTTAGAGTGCGCCATTATCTGCCGTGCATCGGCAGAGTTAATGACTTTGGGAAGCAGCTACTCCCGGCAAATGTGTGATTTGTGTGTCACGATTTGCAACGAATGTGCTGAAATGTGTGGGCTGCATGCCAACATGGGAATGGAGCATTGCCGGGAATGCGCTGAAGCCTGCAGAGCTTGTGCAAAAGAATTAATGGAAGCTTATCAAAAATCAGAGCAGGAGGATAATGATACTAAAACAGCAATCGTTCATCAGGATGAGTGTGCTATTTTTTCCCGTGCATCATCAGAATTAATGAGTTTAGATAGCGCCTACTGCAAACAAATTTGTGCGTTAACAGCCACTGTTTGTAGTGCAGCTTCTGAAACACTTGAAACAAATTTAAACAAGGAGATGGCCTATTCCAGGCAACGTGCTTTAATTTCTAATGAGGTACAAAGGCACCTGGAAAGCCTTGAGCAGCCTGTAAAGAAAGCAGATGAAAACATAAAGGATGAGAAGAGTGAACAAACGGTGCAGCAGAAAGAAGCTATTAAAAATAAGAATAAACATTCTTCTGCTTTACTGGCTGCTTCTATGTGGCGTAGCCCGGTAAGCCATTCCCTGCTCCATGTAAACCGTGATGTTAGAGGCACTAGCGGACTGGCAAACACGGGGCCTTTTATTGACTATTAAGATTGAAATTCTTAATAAGACACTATATCCTGTTTTTTCCATTCGCATAAATAATTTTTATTTCAAATGAGTGACTGATTGAAAATTCTTAAAAAGAGATTTGCAGGGGGAGAGATAACGAAAGAGAAATTTGAAGACATGAAAAAGCAGATCGAAATAAATTGAAGAACACTTAAATAAAAATCTGTATGAACAAACATACCCTTTGGATGATAATAGTATGCGGGCTTCCCTTGTTGCTTATTTTTTTTGCACCGGCATTGGGATTAGGTTACGGAACCACTCTTTTCATCTTTTTAATTGCCATGTTTGCCTGCCACTTACTGATGCCAATGCACAGTCATGGAGGGCATAACCATGAAGAGAAACAACAAAATTCACAAACCACTAAAACAGAAAATCATGAACACCACCATTAATGTAAAAAGATTTGGTTTTGCAGTTGGCATAACCTGGGCATTGCTTTATTTGGGCTGTATGATTGTAATGTTAACTGTTGGCCATGATGGGGCCGTTAAATTTTTCAATAGTCTACTTCATGGTTTAGATGTTTCCACAATTGTTCGTATGGAAGTACCAATATGGGAGGCTGCAGTAGGTATTGCAGAAACATTTATCCTGGGTTGGCTTATCGGAGCCTGTATTGCCGGATTTTATAACGCTGCAATTAAGAGATAGTGGCAAAAGGGAAGATAAATATCGTTAAAGCCTCTGATGAAACCCAGCATGTTTTTTTAGAAGGGCATTGGCTATACGGTGTAAAGTATTCAATAACCAGTCTGGTAACAGGAATTCGACTCTAAATATAGAACATGGCTGCATGAAATAACTGGTAAAAAATGAAATAGAGGTGATAAAATATGCATGGTTAATATGGTCGTTGATAATGTTGGGCTGCTGGCTGGTCATTTATTTACTAAAGAAAGATTTCAGAAAAATGATGCTGTGTGTAAGCGTGGCAACTATGCTGTTTGGTTTTACAGAACCTCTTTTTATTCCCGGATACTAGTCTCCTCCTTCCCTGTTTGGCCTGGCGGGAAAAACAGGATTTGATATTGAAAGCTTTATTTTTTCATTTGCCATCGGGGGAATTGCTGTGGTGCTATACCGTTTGCTTTATCCGGTTTCAGTAATTAATATTATGGCAACGGACAAAAAGAGACGCCGTCATAGTTTGCACAGGATAATTCTTTTCTTACCTGTAGTCTTGTTTATCGGCCTTAGCTTAGGCGCAAGTTTGAATCATATTTACTGCGGGGCAATCTCTCTTTTTTTGGGTTCACTGGCAACATTATACTGTCGCCCCGATTTAAAGAGAAAGATTTGGACAGGCGGTTTGCTTTTTTCGCTGTTATATCTTCTTTATTTTGGCAGCCTTCTTATTTTTTTTCCGGATTATGTAAAGTCTTTCTGGAACCTGAATGCACTTACCGGGCTGTTTATATTTGGGATACCAATAGAAGAATTAATGTTTACTTTCACATTTGGAATGTACTGGTCAGGTCTGTACGAACATATTTATTGGTATGGAATACGTGAGCAACACCAGCATAAATATGTAAAAATGTATAACAGTACCAGTATGAATTAAGTTTTTAATAATAGACACCAACTTGCATAACAATAAAAATAACAATTATGAAAATACTACTTGCCACCGACGGTTCTGATTACAGTAAAGCCGCAATTGAAGAATTAGCACGCATGCCATTTCCAAAAGCAACAAAAGTGCTCATTGTATCGGCTTTTGAAAACACTGCCTTAATAACTTCTGCCCCGGTGCCCATGGGTGGCTTGGCAGGCGGCTATGCAGAAACAAGCGAGATTGTAAAAAATCTGTCAGAAAATGTATTGAATAAGGCCGCTGAATTGCTGAAAAAGAAAAACCCGGACTTATCCATATCAACGGCAGCAATCAATGGATCGCCCAAGCATGTGATTTTACAGGAAGCGGAAAAATTGGGTGCTGATTTAATTGTCGTTGGCTCACACGGAAAAGGCGTTATAGGACGCTTCCTGCTTGGCTCCGTTTCACAAGCGGTTGCTATGCATGCTCAATGTTCAGTTTTGATAGTACGTAAAAGAGAAGCAAAAAAAAAGCCAAAATGATAATAAAAAAGAAAAAGTAATAGCTCGTCACATGGTAAATGACGAATGTTCCGGATGCTTCATTAATCAATTGATAATTTATAAAGAATAAAAAATGAACTCATTTAAAAATCTATCGGTAAAAGAAAAAAGGGCACTTTTAAAATTCCCTGCGTATATATCTCTCCTTGCTGCCAACAATGATGGCAGGCTCGATAAAGCGGAAAAGAAGGTGGCCGTCAAGTTCTCTCACATTAAAACCTTTTCCAGTGATCCGTTGCTCACTGACTTTTATGCTGATGCAGATAAGAATTTTGAAAAGGATATAGAACAGATCGATAAGGAAATCCCTGAAGGAAGAGAACAGAGAGAAGAGGCAATCAGGAGCGAATTGGCAGAACTTGAAAAGATAGTTGCAAAGCTTGGAAAAGAATATGTTTCCATAATGCACCATAGTATGAAATCATTTAAAGATCATGTATCAAAAGCACACCACAATGTGTTAATGGATTTTCTTTTTCCCTATACCCATTAAAGGATAATCAAATTATTATTACGAACTCCATGACGATAAAGGCATATCTGCTGGGCATCAGACTCAAAAAAAAATAGATATAAAGTGACAGAATATTTAATCACGAAGAGCATTTTATAAAAAAAAATTTTTAAAGAAAATGTCGGTAGTTATTTTACGATGAATTAATAAAATTACACTTTCCGGTGGTGCAAACTCCTTTACTTAGCCTCAAGAATGAGTGGAATTTATTTTAAAAAATATGTAAATGAAAACCTGATGTTTTACTGTAACAACTTAAACACAAATAACCTGTAAGATGCTTTTACAAAAAACCTGGTAGTGATTTTATGTGGACTGTTTTTAGTAATAGTAGGCTTCGGAATTACCTTGCCTAAACTTCCCTTTTGTATAACAATTCTTTCGCCGGCTTAAGGTATTTCGTCACTTAATTTGTGACTACAGGTTGGTCTTATAACCGGCATTTACCCATTTATGCAATTACTGTTTTTTTACAAATTAGTTTGGTTGCTTTATTCCGGGCTTCAAACTCTGCCATTCAACCCAGATTTTGCAGTTGAAATCTACTGCGGCTTCCAAATCCTTCACAGCTAAGCCTTTCAGAACATTTTTTGAATTCAGAATAGTTCACTATTCTTTCATCCAAAAAATAACCTGAAACCCTTATCTGTTTTGTATTTGAAACCCTCGCTACGATTTCAACTGCAAAATCTGGGTTCAAATGTAGTATGCTAAAACTCATTTAGCTCTTGATGAAAAACAAGTACTGTGTTGATTTGTATCAATTCTTTAGAGTAAAGGACTTCCTACATTTACTAAAGGTCAAGTACTGGTCAAACGTAGCCCTATTCACAATTCATTAATGTCAATTAAAATAAAAGGAGTATGGAAAATTCAATCAGATGTAGAGGCTTTCAATCCTTTTACATTCAACTTAAAAAAAAGCATAAGAACAATTCTAAAACATGTGATTGATGTAACTTATTTGCATAATTATGTAACATCTGGCAGCTTAAACAAATTTAATTCGATGTTGGTTAAATTCAATTACAAAAATGAAAAATACATTTATTATCGGTTATTTGGGAAGTCCTGAATCATGGGTTTTGTTAGATTCATTTATGGTAAAAGAGAAACAAATGTTCTGTAGTAATTGTATGGAATGAAAAAGCAAAAAAATAAATTCTAATTATCACTGAAAACAGAACAATGCAAATGAATCAAAATGAATTATCGTTTTATAGCTTAAAGCAAGGCTCACAAGAAAACATAAGCTCAGCGACTTATACCTGCACGATGCACCCTGAAGTAATCTCCGTCAAGCCGTGCAGCCCCAAGTGCGGAATGACTTTAGTGAAGAAAAATTAATTATACCGGGCAACAGCGAAACTGACGTACAGGAAACAGTGTAACTGAATAAAAAAATAAATAAAAAATTATGGAAAATTCAATCAAGCATACTTATCACATCGGTGGTATGAGTTGCGGCGGCTGCGTTGCAGCAGTTAAAAATAAATTATCCAGTGTGCCTGGTGTAACATCCGTGCAGGTTGACCTGGGAAAGAAGGAAGCGGAAATCACTTCATCTGATGAGATTGAAACAGAAACACTCCGGCGTGCCTTAAGTAATACAAAGTATACCATTTCAGAACTTATCGTAAATATATATTAAGGAGAATTTATGGAACAAAAAAAATGAATTAGTCAAAAATTAATTAACAATTTTAAAAATAAAAATCATGCACATGTACGAAGGCTATCATTTCTGGGGAATGCACCTTATATGGTGGATTATTTGGGTTGGATTTATATTCTGGATTTTCGCAACGCCCTGGGATGTTCCGGGCCGAAAAAAAAAGAAAGATTCTCCCCTATACATTTTGAAAAAGCGCTTCGCATCAGGAGAGATTAATAAAGAGGAGTACCAGGAGCAAAAGAAAAATTTCGCTAATGATTTAACTAAGCATTAAAAACGCCGGAAAATACAATAAATACAATTAAAATTTAAAAAATGGCTAACAAAACAGTATTAAAAAAAGACAGCTTAAAGGATAGTAAACCAAGTGTGAATCAAGTTAACAAAAAAAATATTGCGCCAGATGAGGTTGCTGAAAAAAAGAAAAAAACATCCACGAAGAAATCATCTGCATTGGTTGCTGCTTCTGTAGGGCGTAGTGCTGTAAATCAGGTGAAAGCCAATTCTTCAAGAGATGGCAGAGTATCCAATGGTCTGGAAAATGCATGGGCTGTTAATTCTTATGATTAATCGTTCTGTACATTTTCAAAAGTGTTTCATTTCAGGGTAAGATGGGGCAGTATCTGGAGCATAAGAAAATGTAGGAGAATGATTTAGCTGCCCAACCAGCTTGCACTATGTGTAAAACAAATAATTCTAATAATTTAATCACAATTAAAAATCAATATAAAATGAAACGAA
>JBBRSV010000115.1:0-15347 GCA_038245055.1 Chitinophagales bacterium
AAAAAAATCTCGTTACATTTAATACTACGAATTGTTTACCAATTTGCCGGACAAAGATTAAATCTGTCAGGCTCAAATCTTTTACAAAAATTAATTTTATGCAAAATAAAAAACATTCATCGAGAAGAAATTTTATTAAAAATCTCACCGGTACCACGTTGGCATTGGGTGCAGGATCATTGGCTTCTTTCGGGGCACAGGAAAAAAATGAAGCACAAATTTTACATTATCAAAAACATTTTTCTTCTAATGATAAAATAAGAGTTGCTGCAATAGGCATGGGCATCATGGGAAATAACAATGCGAATGCATCGTTGCGTGTACCCGGTGTGGAGTTAGTTGCTGTTTGTGATTTGTACACCGGAAGGCTTGAGAGGGCAAAAGAATTGCATGGTAAAGATCTTTTTGTAACCAATGATTACCGTAAAATATTAGCCCGTAAAGATATTGATGCAGTCATCATTTCTACCTGCGATCAACGGCATGCGCGCATTACCAAAGATGCACTGAAAGCCGGTAAGCATGTGTATTGTGAAAAGCCAATGGTACATTATATTGGCGAGGGACTCGATGTAATTAATGCACAAAAGGCAAGTGGAAAAGTGATGCAGGTGGGAAGCCAGTATGTGAGCAATATTGTTTTTCAAAAAGCGCACGAGTTATATAAATCTGGTGAAATTGGGAAACTGAATATGGTTAATGCCGTTTACGACAGGCAAGATGCGTTAGGTGCCTGGGAATATACGATGCCGACAGATGCTTCAACTGCCACAGTTGATTGGGATAGATACATTGCCGGCATGGCTAAAATTCCTTATGATCCAAAGAAGTTTTTCTGGTGGAGAAATTATCGTGAATTCGGTACCGGTGTTGCAGGTGATCTTTTTGTGCACTTACTTTCAGGCACACACGTAATTACCGATTCTAAAGGCCCGGAAAAAATTTATGCCTCGGGGCAATTATGCTATTGGAAAGATGGGCGCAATGTGCCTGATATAATGACCGGCATCATGCAATATGGGCAAACGCCGGAACATTCACCTTTTCAATTAACGCTACAGGTAAATTTTGTAAGTGGTACCGGCGGTTCGGAAACCACCCGTTTTGTAGGAGATGAAGGAACGATTGTAATCAACTCTAATGGCCTCACTGTTCACCACAGTAAAATGGCGGAAGCACCGGGTATCGGCGGTTGGGATTCTTTGGAAACCTATCCTGCTCCAATGCAGGAAACGTTGAAAAAGGAATACAATCAAAAATATAGCGAGGCGCAACAAGCAAGGCATTCTAAACCGGATATTGTTTATAAGGAACCAGAAGGCTTTGATGCTCACCTGCAACACCATCTCAATTTTTACGATAGCGTAAGAAATGGAACACCAGTCGTGGAAGATGCGGTCTTCGGTTTTAGAGCCGCAGCCCCGGCGCTTGCCTGCAACGAAAGTTATTTTAAAAAGAAAATAATTTATTGGGATCCTCAGAATATGAAAGTAAAAGAAGGATAAGATATTGAGCTTCCCACATGAAAGGGAATTAAAAAAGGAAAATAAAAACAGTTAGTCTCAAAAATTAAATCAACAAATAATGCAAGTATCAAGAAGAAAATTTATTATGAATAGTTCCTTGGCTATGGCAGGAACAATATTATTACCAGATAATATTTTTGCTTATAAAAAAGCTATGCCAACAATAATGGGCATTCAACTATATTCTGTAAGAGATGATATGAAAGCCGATCCTCTTGGCACATTGAAACAGTTATCTGCTATGGGATATAAAAATGTGGAGCATGCAAATTATGTTGACCGCAAATTTTATACTTATTCTCCTTTAGATTTTAAAAAGATTTTAAATGATTTGGGATTGAAAATGCCGAGCGGCCATACCGTAATGTCCGGCAAACATTGGGATAAAGCTACCGGCGATTTTACTGATGCCTGGAAGCAAACCGTTGACGACGCGGCAACCGTGGGGCAGCATTATGTGATAAGCCCGTGGCTTGACGAGAGCCTTAGAAAAAACTATGACGACCTCTTAAGCTTCCTGGATATATTTAATAAGGCGGGAGAATTATGCAAGAAGTCTGGTTTAAAATTCGGCTATCATAACCATGATTTTGAATTTAAATATTCATTAAATGGAAAACAGATTTATGATATTATTTTAGAGAAGACAGAACCTTCATTAGTGCTACAACAAATAGATATTGGAAATATGTACGGTGCCGGAGGAAGAGCATTGGAAATATTAAAAAAACATCCCGGACGATTTGAAAGCATGCATGTAAAAGATGAAATAAAGTCTAAGGATAAAGGTGAAATGAACGATAATTATGAAAGCACCGTTCTGGGAAAAGGCATCTTACCAGTTCATGAAATAGTGAAAGCATTTAAAAAGAGCGGCGGCACAAAAGAATTTATAATTGAACAGGAATCTTACCAGGGTCAAAAACCTCTTGATGCTGCAAAGGATGATTTAAAAGTTATGAAAGCATGGGGATTTTAACCATTTTGAAAACTTAACGGGGTAGGATTTAGTGAGTTATATAGCAGGTGTGGACGGGAAAATTTGATTTGATAATAATAAATTTCTTTTCAAAACGTTTTCTAGTTAATACCGTATATAATCCTAAAATCCTTACCTATGATCATAAAAGAAATTGTTTGTGAATTATTGATTGCAGCCCACCTCATCCTTTTCATTCAAAAGAAAATGGAAAAAATCAAACTTTAGTTTTGTTTTTCATTCCTCTGTTAATTTTATTTCCAAAATTTTTGCTTTACAAGTATGGCTCTTAATTTGTAGCTGTGTCCATAATTATTTTAAACTAAATTATAGACATGCCTACAGATCAGTACCACGAGCCAGCCAGCGAGCTTACACAAAAAACCAGGACTTTTGCCAGAATGATTACCGGCATGATGGAAGAAGCGGATGCCATTAACTGGTATCAACAAAGAATTAGTGTTGAAAAAGATAAAGATGCAAAGGCCATTATGAAAGATGCCCAAAAAGAAGAGTTCAAACATTTTAGCATGGATCTTGAATTTTTATTAAGACAAAGCGATGACTGGAGAAAAATATTATCTGGTATTGTTGGCAAGCCCGGCGACATTATTAAAAATGCTGAAGCTGCAGAAAAAAAAGCTGATTAATTATTGGATTTTATCCCAAATTAATTTCTTTTAAAATATTTTTTATGCGCTCGTCAACGCTATCGAAGGGCGTATATCCTTGTGCGACCTGGTAAAATTTTGTTTCAGCCGTTTGAAGAAATAATGCCGGAAAGCCGGTAACATTTAATTGCTTGCAAAGCGCGAATTCGTAATGCGCCTGTTCTTTATATGCTTCATCATTTAGCTTGTCAAAAAATTCAGCAGCATCAATATTATATTTTTCAAGAAGCAAACGATACGCTTCATCATCAGTGAGGTCGCGGCCCTCAAAGTGAAGCGCATACTGCATATCTGCTACAAAGCTTACTTGTTGATTTGGAAAATATTCTTTAAACACGCACAATGCAATTGAAGGCTTTTCTGAGTTTGGAAACCAGTCGCTTGCTTCAGGATGTTGTATGTGCCACAAATAATCAGCGCCGAATTTGGCCCCGGTAAGTTCCTCAATACGCTTATAACCTTGTTCAATATATTTTGCTGAAGCTCCGATAGAAACTGGTTCGTCAGGCAATATCATCCCTCCTGAAAGCACTTCAAATTCCAGTTTATTTTTATATGCTGAATTTATTTTTTTCATCACTTCGCTAAAACCATAACACCAGCCGCAGTAGGCATCATAGCAATAAATTAATGTAGGTGTCATTTCCATAACTTTTATTCTTGTGTAATTTTATTTCGCTATTGATGGTTTATTGCATTTAATTCACGAAGATACTTATCAATATATTCTCCTTTTCTCTTAAGCTTATATTGCATGATAAATCTTGGATGCGGTAAAGGAATTATTTTGTTAAAAAACTTCATTTCATTGTTCAATTTTGATAAATAAGCGAAATTTTTTCCTTCACCAAGACAAAAAGCCACCTCCGTATTTATGCCAAACAGGAGTTGCTTTTTAATGCTACTAATTACAAAAGGTTTTATGGAAATTTCAAGTTGCTTGTCATCATAATAATTTAGATTTTTATTATTTTTTGTGAAACCTAACGGTGAGATAGACGAAATGTAAAATTTGTTATAAAAAAGCGTGGCGTCGCCAAATGCATTTATCATTTCGTAAATAAAAACAGAACTCAATTCCTGCTTTTTTTGAAATTCATTTGCAATGCCACAAATATTTTGTAATCTTATTGGGTCCGTAAACGGAATCCCGGTAATGCCTCCGCCGAATCTCCCGGGATTGATTCCCAATATCAAATAGCGGGAATTATTATCATCATAATATTTGTTGTAAAATTTATTGCAAATGATGAAGGTAGATTTTTCTTTAAATGGATTCATCACTTCAACTTCATGAGGAAGATCAATATCTAAATCAAGGGTTTTAAAAAAGGAAAGGATTTTTTTTCCAAAGGTCATGATGCTTGTTTCAGCTCGGGTCTTTGAGCGCTTTTAACTGTATTAAATTTTTCATCGTAATCGCTGCGAATCGTGTGCATCCAACGATCCCACCAAAGAAAATATAAACCATAATTTCCTTTAAAATATTGATGATGCTGGTTATGGTTTACTGAAGTATTAATCCATTTGCCAAACCAATGCTGGCTAAAGCCTTTTGGGTAAAGCTCATATCCAAGATGGCCGTAAACATTATATACGATCATAATAAAAAAGAAAATGACAATATGATAAGGTGTTACCGGAAGTGTAAAAAGAAAAACTGCAAAAATTCCAGCTTCAACGATTGCCTCCACTGGATGAAATGCATAGGCAGCCCAGGGAGATGGATTGGTTGAGTGATGATGAACCAGGTGAAACCATTTAAATAATTTTTGATGATGCATGAGCCGGTGCGTCCAATAAAAATAGGTATCGTGAATAATAAACATTAATGGAAATGCCAGGAAAAAATAAACCCAGCCATACTGATGAATATTTGTATAATAAAATGTATGTTCCTTAATGGCTGCTACATGTAAAATAAGTAAAGGCACCAGCGCGAAGATGCAAATGGTAATAATGGAATAGCCTATTTCGCGGGCATAATCTTTATAGCGTGGAGATTTTTTCTGAATTTTTTGGTAGCCAATTCTTTTTTTCAGCAGAAAATAAAAAAGCGCAAATGCCAGGCCCGCGATGATAAAATACCGTGTCCCTATTTTCTCCACATAAAAAAAATAATTTGACCAATGCATAAAAGTTTGTTGAAACAAGAAATCTTCAATTTAGTCTAAATAATATCCCCTTCGTTACACCATTATTTTTTCCAGAAATTTTAACTGAGTTCCTAATTCATTTTCAACTATCTGCCACATAATTTCATAATTAATTCCGAAATAATCATGGATAAGAATGTTTCGGAAATCGCCAATTTTTCTCCATTCTATCAAAGGATTTTTTAATTTAATTTCATCAGAAACATATTTACAAGCTTCGCCTAATATTTCAAAGTTCCTGGTTACTGCATCGATGGTTTTGTTGTCGGATAGAAAAGAATCATAATCCATCGAATTTGTGTAATCCAAAATCTTTTTACAACATTCGATCATATTTGCTATCAATAAATTGCTTTCTCGTTTAGGCATAAATTAAATCTGGCTTAATGCGATCAAAATATTTGGGTTTAATAGCCTTTCTGGTAACTACCTGTACTTTTTTATTTTTAAAAACTTCTTCAAGTTCATAAACTATGTCGAAGAATTTCATGCCCATTGGTACCTGGTAATCGATCATAATATCTATGTCGCTCTTTTCAGTTGCTTCATTCCGGCTATATGAACCAAATAACGCCAATTCCGTTATCCCATACGTTTCACATAGCGCTGGCTTAATATCCTTAAGTCGATTTATAATAGAAACCCTGTTCATATTGTAAAGATAATTTATTCGCAACTTAGTGTGCTTCGAGCCAATTTTCACCCACGCCAATTTCCGCGTCTGCGGGCACGCCGTTAGGAAGCAACAATGCATTTTGCATACATTCAATAATGATTGGTTTTATAATATCAACCTCACTTTTATGGGCATCAAAAACCAGTTCATCATGTACCTGCAAAATCATCTTCGATTTAAATTTGCGTTGCTTAAATTCATTATGAATTTTTATCATGGCCAATTTAATCATATCTGCAGCAGTTCCCTGTATAGGCGAATTGATCGCATTTCGTTCTGCATATCCGCGCACCGTCCAGTTAGATGAATTAATATCTTTAAGCCATCTTTTGCGGCCCATCAGCGTTTCTACGTAACCGTTAGTTCTGCAAAAAGTGATCGTTTCATCCATATATTTTTGAATATTGGCAAACTGCTTTTTATAATTATCAATAATTTCTTTGGCTTCCGTCCTGGAAATTCCGAGATTCTCTGCAAGCCCAAATGCGCCCTGCCCGTAGATTATTCCAAAGTTTACACTCTTTGCTTTATAGCGCATTTCTTTCGTTACATCATCTTCTTCTACATTGAACACTTTCGCAGCGGTGGCTGTATGAATATCTTTGTTTTGTTTAAACGCATCGCACATCGCCGGGTCGCCGCTAATGCCCGCGACGATACGCAATTCTATTTGGGAATAATCTGCTGAAATAATCAGATGATCACTGTCCCTCGGTATAAAAGCTTTACGAATTTCCCGACCTCTCTCTGTTCTAATCGGAATATTTTGAAGATTAGGGTTATTGCTGCTGAGCCTGCCGGTTACTGCAATCGCTTGCCCATAGCAGGTGTGCACGCGTTGTGTTCTTTTATTTACTATTTGTGGAAGCGCGTCAACATATGTCGACTTCAATTTTGTAAGCTCCCTGAAATTCAAAATGTTTTCAACGATTGGATTTTCTTTGGCAAGTTTTAAAAGCACGTCTTCACCTGTTGCATGTTGGCCGCCTTTTGTTTTTTTTGTTTTAAGGCCTATCTGCATTTTTTCAAATAATACTTCGCCTAATTGTTTTGGCGAAGCCAGGTTAAATTTTATTCCAGCCTGTTCGTAAACGCTTTGCTCACATTTCAATGCTTCCGTTTCTAACTCTTTTGAATAGACATTTAGAAAATTCATGTCCACCTTCACTCCCTCAAATTCCATGTCAGCCAACACTTTTACCAAAGGAGACTCTACTTCATTGAATACATTTTCGACCTGCTTTTCAATTAAATATGGAGAAAAAATGTGTTTCAACTGGCGGGTGATATCTGCGTCTTCCACAGCATATTCTTTTACCTTTTCTACATCCACATCGCGCATGGTTATTTGCCCTTTTCCTTTTTTACCAATAAGTTCTGTAATAGATACTGGAAGATATCCAAGATATTGAGCGCTTAGTAAATCCATATTTCGCCTGCCTTCACTTTCAATAACATAATGTGCGAGCATGGTGTCAAACAATTTTCCTTTCAGCTCAAACCCGTACCACTTAAGTACCAATAAATCGTATTTAATATTTTGCCCTACCCATGTCACCGCCTCATCTTCAAAAATATTTTTAAAATGATTTAAGATATGAACAACGCCTTCTGCATCATCGGGGCAAGGCACATAATAACCTTCGGCATCAGCAAAGGAAAAGCTCAAGCCTACGAGTTCCGCCTCATTGGCATCAATGTGGTTTGTTTCAGTATCAAAAGAAATTTCCTTTTGTGCAGATAATTTTTTTACTAAATCAAGAATGGCTTCTTCACCTTCAACTAAATAATAATTGTGGGGTGTATTGCTGATATTTTTTTCTGCTAAAAGGCCAGGTTTCTCTTCCTCTTTTTGTTCTTCTTCCGGCTTCGGAATTGGAACTTCCATAGCATTACCGAAGAGGTCTGTTTGTATAACCTGCTTCTCAATTACAAAAACATTGTATTCATCGCCTAAAATTCTTTTACCTAAAGTTTTAAATTCAAGCTCAGCAAAAATATCTTTCAGCGCTTCAGTATCATAAGCTTTTATTCTAAAATCTTCTTCATGAAACTTGCAGGGAACTTCTGTAATGATGGTCGCAAGTTTTTTACTCATAACTGCCATTTCTCTCCCGGCCCTGATTTTTTCGCCGAGGGAACCTTTGATATTGTCTGCATCCGCCAGTACGTTTTCCAGCGTTTCATATTGCGCTAATAATTTTGAAGCGGTCTTCTCGCCAATGCCCGCAATGCCGGGAATATTATCAGCCGCGTCGCCCATCAATCCAAGTATGTCAATTACCTGGCTTACATTCTTAATTCCCCATTTATCGCACACTTCTTTTTTGCCCATTATTTCTACTTTGCCACCCTGGTAACCCGGTTTGTAGATCTTTATTTTATCAGAGACTAACTGCCCAAAATCTTTATCAGGTGTTACCATAAAAACTTCATAACCTTCCTTTTCCGCCTGCTGTGCAAGCGCGCCAATAATGTCATCAGCTTCGAAGCCATCACATTCAACAACAGGTAAATTAAAGCCTTCAATTATTTTTTTTATATCAGGAATTGAAGCCAATAAATCTTCCGGGGCCTCCTGCCTTTGAGCCTTGTACGCAGCAAAATCAATGTGCCTTTCAGTGGGAGCGTGGGTATCAAAAGCCACAGCGAGATGCGTAGGTTTTTCCTTACTTATAAGATCGAATAGAGTGTTGGTAAACCCAAATTGGGCGTTGGTGTTTTTTCCCTTTGTAGTAATTATCGGGCTTCGGATCAGCGCATAATATGCGCGATATATAAGCGCCATCGCATCCAGCAAAAAAAGTTTTTTCTCCATATGGCAAATGTAAAACAAAGCGCGTGTGCTGCAAAGGCGTAGAAGCGAGGGTAGCCTATTATAATTATGTCATAATTCAATGTAGAAAATCATTAACAGGAGAAATACAGCCAAAATTAAAATCTTGACTGAATATAATATGGAAGCATATCTCTCCATGTCGGCCAGTCATGTTTCATATCGCTTCCCCAAATGTCGAGCTCATAATTTATTCCTTTGTTATATAATACGCCGGCAAATGCTCTCGAGGCTTCAGGATCTTCAAAGTCGCCGCTTCCCGACAATATATGTATGTGACTACTTTTTCTAATGTTGTTTAAATACCAATCATCCTCTAGTGTCGGCATATAGTTCATGGGAGAATTAAAATAAACCTGGTCATCATTAAATCCTTTCGTGTATTCATGCAGGTCGTACACACCGCTCATTGCAATAACTCCGTTGAGAATATCCGGCCGCTTTAAAAAAAGATTCATACTGTGCAATGCCCCAAAGCTGGCGCCACACGTAATTATAGGCGTGTCGCCGGAAGTAGCAATTTTTATAAAAGGAATTACTTCATTAAAAACATATTGGTTAAACTGGTTTTGCCTGATGGCTTTATGCTCGCCCAACATGTTGTTGTTCATCCAGCTTTCATTATTAATGCTGTTAATAGAAAACACTTTTACCTTGCCCGAATTTATGTGGGGAGCAAGACTGTCGATCATTTGAAAACGCTCATATTCCAGGTAATCAGCCGCCGCGGTAGGAATAAGCAAAAGCGCAAATCCATAGTCGCCATAAGTCGCGATGGGCATTTCTTTATCTAAAGAAGGGCTGTACCATGAAGTGAGTTCTCGTTTCATAAAAAATGAATTAGTGTGTACGCAAAATAATCTAATCCTAAAACTTTAGGTTAACCTTTTTGCAAGCGCGTCCTTCACTCCCCCAAACCACTCGTCTTTTAAAATACTTAAAACAATGCTGTCTCTTCTTTTGTCCTCATCCCGGGTTGGCATATTTTTCCGGAGAACACCGTCTACCTTACAACCGATCGATTTCATAGCAGCAATACTCCTTGCATTATCATTATCAGCACGAAATTCTACTCTTTCCATTCCAATTTGCTCAAATGCAAAAGCCAGTAATAAGGATTTACAATGCCGGTTTAATCCTGTTCCCTGGAACTTTTTTCCATACCAGGTGTAGCCAAGCTGCAATGTTTTAAAAGGGATATTGATGTCGTAAAACCTTGTACTGCCAGCATATTCATTCGTACGTTTATCAAAAACAATGAAGGGATATTCTTTTTCTTTTTCCTTTTCAACAAAAGCAATGTCCATATAATTTTTTAAGCCTTCTTCACCGGCAGCAGTTACCAGAGAATATTTCCACGTGTCGGGCTCCATTAAGGCAAATGGCAATAAATTAATAAAGTCTTCCTGTTGTAATGGGCGAAGCAGCACACGCTCATCTTCCAATATATAATTTTTAGCGCAATCAAATTTTTCCAACATTTTTTTATTATTTTTTATTGAGATTAAAGATACATGCGTCCTGATAATTTTTTTAATTTTAGAACTTCAATTAAGCATCATTATAAATTTATTACTATAAAATAAATCAATGGACAAGCCTTCTTCTTACTGCGAAGCAGTTGCCACAATGGATAAAAATAATCTTCATAAAATTTATCACGACACCGCCTATGGATTTCCGATAGATAGTGATGATGAATTGTTTGAAAGGCTTGTGTTGGAGATAAACCAGGCAGGGTTGAGCTGGTCAACGATATTGAATAAACAAGAAAATTTTAAAAAAGCCTACAAAAATTTCAATATAAAAAAAGTGGCTGCTTTTAATGAAAAAGATTTTGAAATATTAATGAACGATGCCGGTATTATTCGCAACCGGTTAAAAATAAATGCTGCTATAGAAAATGCAAAAATGCTTTTAAATATTCAAAAGGAATATGGCTCTTTTAAAAAATGGATCGATTTTCACCATCCAAAAACAAAAGAAGAATGGGTAAAGATTTTTAAGAATACCTTTCGGTTCACGGGCGGTGAAATTGTAAATGAATTTTTAATGAGTACCGGTTATTTAGTAGGAGCACATATTGAAAGTTGCCCAGTTTATAAAAAGATGGTGAAAGCGAAGCCTGCTTTTTTAAGGAAATAATTTTAAATGAATGGCTTTAAAAATGTTTATGGATTTTGAATAAATATGCATCTCATCAAAAAATTAGGATTAATACGCTTCACTGTTTAATTTTTGAATATACCGGGAAAGAAAGCAAACCGATTCCGAATTTGATATTTTGCGATAGTTCAATACCAAATTTTAAAATGAATTATTATGATACCTTTAGCTTGGGAGGTGAAAAGCTTAATAATTTATCTGCTTGTCTTTCAGAATATTCCAATACTATAACTCCCACTCATTATCCATTATATAAAATCATTTCCATTTATGAAAAGTTTAAAAAAGGATATAATACTGGTAAATAGTTGGTAAAATCTTCTGTAATTATAGATGGGTAAGGGTTTGAATGAAGTTTAGTGAAACCGGTTTCAGTTAAGTTTTATTCGTTTTAAAAAATCCAAAATTTGAGTTTTTTTAGCTATTAGGTAATCCAATAATCAGTTTCAATGCAATTTTTTTTTTAAAAACCACCAACCATTATTCAGTACATTATCAAAAAAAAATTATCCAGGCATTCTTGTGATATATTTTTCCATTTGCTTTATTTGATCAACAATTTGCGGCGTTGTAGGTTTTAATGCTTTCACTTTCCTGAAATATTCTTTTGCCGCACGAAACTCCCGCTTGTTTATCATTATTGAAGAAAGTTGCAAATAAGCCGCGGCTTCATTTTCTTTATCAGGCAAACCGGAACGAATTGCCTGCCTGATATAATTTTCCGCTTCGCGGATATTCCCTTTTTGCATAGCGAGCATCCCTAATTGAAGTTTGTTGGCGCCTTCTGCTTCTTTCATTGGCATTCCAAGGCTCAGGCTTTTTTTCATGTGCGCTTCAGCGCTATCATAATCCTGGTTTACCATTGCAATATTGCCTTTCAAAGTAAAATAAACTGAGCGAACGGGTTTAATTAGCAACCCGGGAAACCAAATGGAGTCAATAACTTTTTGGGCGCCTTCCATATCGCCGCTCTCCATATAACCTTGTATCAGCCGCATCGGCCCAAAAAGAAAATGCCCGACTATTAATACTAATGCAATTAAGTATAATATAAATGATGGCCAAAAACTGGTTTCAATGTTTACAAAAATTGCCAGCAATAAAAAAAACGCACCCAACTGCAAGCGATACTTTATTACAATATTCAAAAACTTCATATCGATTATTTTAAAAATGCTTATGGCGAAAAATAAACCTCTTTTCAATCTAATTAAAGAGGTAATTCAGCCAATTATTTTACTGCGCAAATTTAGACAATTATAAAGACTAAATCTTACCCGTTTAACCGAAGGATTTTAGATTCATTTATTACCTAACCAGGAATTTTTATTTGAAATTTTATCGTTTTCATTGTATCATGAGGAAATGTCGTTTTTATCGATTCATGAAATAGCAATAAATAAAATCATCACCTAATATTTATGAATACACGTAGATCTGATTTTTCCTTCTTTCTAATAAGAATATTTAAAAAAAATTCCCTCTCATGTACCAGCATAAAAAAAGAGCCACCAATGGCAGCCCTTCTTTTTAAGGTTATCAGTATATTTATCCTAATGCAACTCTTTTAAATTCGATCACTTTCAAATCTGCGTCTACGCTTTTCAGGTAGTCTGCTACAGATTTGCTACTATCTTTTACGAAAGGTTGCGCCAGTAAGGTGCTTTCTTTAAAAAATCTATTGATTTTACCCATGGCAATTTTTTCAGCCATTTCAGCCGGCTTGCCTTCCGCTTTTACCTGCTCAAGCGCAATGGCTTTTTCCCTGGCAATTGTTTCTGCAGGAACTGAATCCTGGTCAACGGCAATCGGGTTCATTGCGGCTATTTGCATCGCTACATCTTTACCCGCATCTTCAGCCTCTTTGCTCATGCCAACCAACACACCCATACGGTAAGAGCCGTGGATGTACGCTGCTACGAACGGCGCTTCAACTCTTTCAAATTTTGAAACACTAATTTTTTCGCCAATTTTCGCAACCTGCTCATTCAATTTATCAGAAATTAATTCATTTCCTATTTTCACTTTATTAAGTTCTTCTACACTTTTTACATCATTTTCAATCGCAGCATCCATAATCGACTGAGCAAACTGAATGTAATCGCCATTCTTACTTACAAAATCAGTTTCGCAACTTACATTAATAATTAATCCTGTTTTATGATCTTTAGAAGTTTGTGCAATAACCACCCCTTCTTTCGCTTCACGGTCTCCGCGTAATGCTGCTACTTTTTGCCCTTTTTTTCTTAAATAATCTATCGCTTCTTCAAAATCGCCATTTGATTCGGTCAAGGCTTTGCGACAATCCATCATTCCGGCACCGGTTTGCTGGCGAAGTTTATTGATATCTGCTGCTGTTATAGTTGTTGTACTCATTACTTTAATATTTTAGATTACCACGTTTTACTACGTGGCATTATTAATAAATCTAAATTCTAGTCATAAATTTTAGGCTATAGAATAATCGGGATAATTTCAATCCTGCATTTCAATCCAAAGCCTCTAATTATCTGCGACCACCCGGACCACCTGGCCTGTTTCCACCTGCACCCGGACCAGCTACGCGACGTTTTTGAGGACCTGCGGGGCCACGGCCTTTACCACCAGCCGGTCCGCCTCTGCGACGATCTTTTTCTTCATCGTTGCCCATATCAAACTTTATAGCATCTGTTCCACTATCATCAGAGTCGTCAGTTTCGTCAGCCTTTTCTGCTTGTCTTTCTGCAAGTCCCTCTGCAATAGCTGCAACAATATAATTTGTTACAATCGCGATAGACTTTGTTGCATCATCATTAGCAGGAATAGAAAACTCAACTTTATTTGGGTCACAGTTGGTATCAACCATTCCAAACGTAGTTATATTTAACCTTTTTGCTTCTGAAAGTGCAATATGTTCGTGGCCGATATCTACAAGAAACAATGCAGCCGGAACCCTGCTTATTTGTGCAATACCGCCCAAAACTTTCTCCATTTTATCCCTGTCGCGAGTAAGTGTAAGGCGTTCTTTTTTAGTAATGCTATCGAGCGTTCCATCGCTAAGCATTTTTTCTATGCTCTGCATTTTCTTAACACTCTTACGGACAGTATTAAAATTTGTAAGCATTCCACCGAGCCAACGTTCTGTTACAAAAGGCATGTTGATGCGCTTTGCTGCTTCGGTTACAATTTCTTTAGCTTGTTTTTTTGTTGCAACAAACATTATTTTCTTACCACTTTTAGCGATAGATTTTAATGCTGCGGCTGCTTCCTGCATTCCTTCAACAGTCTTATTGAGATCGATGATGTGAATACCTTTTTTCTCAGCAAAAATGTAAGGCAACATTTTAGGATTCCACTTCTTTTTTAAATGGCCGAAATGAACTCCTGCTTCTAAAAGCTGCTGTTGTAAAGAAGTATTGTTTTCCATTATGTATTAATTAAAATAGTTTTTAAAAATTGTATCAGGCACCGGTAAAAGGTATTGATTAAACTTATCCAAATACTGGCCTCTATAACCGTATTATCTTTTACTGAACTGGAAGCTTTTTCTTGCTTTCTTCTTACCGGGTTTTTTACGTTCAACAGAGCGTGGGTCCCTGGTAAGTAGCCCGGCATTTTTCAATGCAGGCCTGTATTCCGGATTTACCTGTAGCAGCGCCCTGGCAATTCCGAGTTTTACCGCTTCGGCCTGGCCTTTTACTCCGCCACCGGTAGCGTTCACGACTATATCAAACTTATCTGCGGCCTCAATACTTTTAAAAGGCGCCTCTACCTGGTTTTGTAAATAAACAAGCGGGAAATAAGTTTTGTAATCTTTTCCATTGATGGTGATTTTGCCATCTCCTTTGGAAAGGAAAACTCTTGTTACAGCTTCTTTTCTACGACCTACTGCATTTTTTTGTTTTTCCATTATATTAAATTAGAAAGTTAAAGGTTGAGGTTTTTGTGCGGTATGCGGATGATCGGAACCAACATAAACATATAACTTCTTATACATTTTGCGGCCAAGCCGATTCTTAGGCAGCATGCCTTTAACCGCTCTTTCTATAACAGCATCAGGCCTGCGCTTTAAAAGATCGCCTGCAGTTTCTTCTTTCTTTCCGCCCGGGTAACCACTGTAATTAATGTAGATCTTATCATCCAGCTTTTTACCTGTAAATTTTACTTTATCGCAGTTGGTTACCACAATAAAGTCCCCACAATCAACATGAGGTGTATAATAAGGTTTGTTCTTACCACGGAGAACGGACGCTATTTTAGCGCACATGCGGCCAACGGTTTGATTAGTGCCGTCAACAACGTACCAGTTACGTTGCACGGTAGCCTCGTTCGCATGTTTAGTGGTGAAATGTAATTTG
>JBBRSV010000116.1:0-15318 GCA_038245055.1 Chitinophagales bacterium
AAAATCCTGTGCATACAAACCAAAATGGTCAAACCCCTTCATTTGCAAAAAATGTTCAACTATAACAGAAATGCCCTCGAAAGTGTAAGCATAGCTTGCCGGGTCGGGAATATCACTTAGGCCAAAACCCGGATAATCCGGTGCAATTACATGAAATTTATCAGAAAGTGATTGTATTAAATCACGATACTGATGAGATGCTGCCGGAAAGCCATGCAGTAAAACAATTTTTGGATTGGCAGGGTTTCCTGCTTCCCGGTAAGCGATGTTTAATCCGTCAACTTTAATACTCCTGTAAGATACCTGCGCAGTTGATACGACAGATATCAATAACAATGCTGTTACAGCAATCAGGATGGTAATCTTTTTCATTTTTTATTTTTTTATTTTTTTTGTTGATAATGACAATACAAAAGTGCGGCAAAGTGCTTGCTGAAAAAATGGAGAATGTGCACAATGAGATGGATATATTTTCCTTTTAAATATTTTTCCATAAAAAATGGCCGGGAAAAAAGCTTCCCGACCACTACACTTGATTTTCATAGGAAAATTTTATAAAAGCCATGTCATATTTTATAACCCCTTACTTTCCCGTCAACTGCTTTAAGACTTTCAATTCTTGTTCATTAATTTATCAACGGATAATTTTCCACTGCCATTTATTAATAAGGAAATACTAAGCCCAATCAGCAATAAAAAGTATTCATAGCCTTCTCCTTTTTGGTTTCCAAACCAGTTCATAAAAAATCCGTACTGCAGGTGAGAAGTAAAAATAATACCGATGCTTACTATTGTAACTGCTGCAGCCAATATTCTGGAACCCACACCCAGCAGGAGTAACAGACTGCCAAAGAATTCAATGATAATAACCAGGAAGCCCACGAGCCACGGCAGGCCCTTTGTATCGGTAAAAAAATGCATAGTACCGGTAAAACCGTAACCACCAAACCAACCTAATAGTTTTTGTGCACCATGCGGAAATAATACCAGCGCAATGCTTAGCCTTAAGAATAACCCGGTATAATCATTATTTGTTTGAAATAAACGTTTCATTGTGATCATGATTTAGTTGCTGTAAATAAATTGTTCCTTAACGATTTTTCCATTGTTCCAATGTTGAACTGAAACCTGTGTGTAATTTTTTACACCCCATTCTTTGTGGGTATAGTCATACTGCCAGGTTACGTAAGAAACATTATCGCCTGTAGCAACATTGATGGGTGTTGCAGCACGGAATTCCATGATATTATTCAGGAACTCCAGTTCCCGCTTGCGATTTGCTTCTTTTCCTTCAACGGGTAGCTGTTCATTTTCCTGCATTACCACCGCATCGTCATAATACAGTTCAAAGGCGTCCATTAGCTTGCCATCCACTACCAACTGGTTCAGGTGGTTAAGTTTTTCTGCAATTGTGTTCATCGTTTTATCTTTTAAAGTATGATGTCGTTATTGACGGAACAAAGTTGGCACCATAAACAATCTTAAAAAATGGAGAAAAACCGTAATACGATGGATAATTTTTAATTTTTTGTGTATATGTAGAGGACTGAAGGCTGAAATATAAACAGGAAGGAATTTGTTATTGTTAAGCTTCTTCGGTGTTGCGCTGGCGCTGTAAAAATCTTACGAATGCATCGGCCGTTGCGCCGGTTAGCTTGCATCAATTTTTTTAAAATAAAATGGGCGGGCTTGTACTGCTTTCAGTTATATCATTCATAGAACTCTTTCAGCTCAAAACCATATTCCATTTGCTTAAATCGCAATAAATCTAAAATTGCGTATCTGTGATAAAAACCTGTTAGCACAACTATCTTTTTCCCGTTATACTTAGTTAAATATTCAACTATATTCTTCGCCATTTCATAATTTCGCTCCAGTTCAAAGTTGCAATACCTCTTGTTATACGCTGCCAGAGAGATTGTGTCTTGCGATGAACCTTTAATACTACTAAAAACCTTGATACCATCGATAACTTCAGTTAATTTTTTATATTGGTAAAATTGTCTTTCACTTACCAAATTGTCTGTTGCCTGGCAGTTTATTTCCTTCAATGTTTTGTCTGAATAGTAATTCAAAGTATCGCTGAGGTATGTATATCTTCTCCATATTCCGGTCTGTATTTTAGTAAGTTCACTTAACGAGTCTTTTTGAAAAATGAAAGTTGAAGCGGGATTATTTCCATTTATCCCCAATTGCCTTCGTTTTTCATTTCGCTGTTCTATGTCGTATGGTCTAAAATCGGTTTTAGGAAAGGTAGTCCTATACTTTATACAAGCATTCCATTCATTCTCATCGTATGTTTTTTTGAAAGAGTAATCATTATTGAAGTTTTGTGAACCTGCTTCCATCAAAATTAAATCAGGCTTAATTTTAAAAATTGCATTGCAATAGTATCTGCAGTTATTTTTTCGGATGGAAAATGAATTGTTCCAATGATATAAAGCCTGGTCCTCGTTATTTCCGCTTTTTGAGAAAACGCAACGAGAGACGAGGATAGAAGTAATGTTAACAATCTTGCTTTCATATCTGTGCCTTTAAAATATTATTGTTATTATAGAAAATCCAAAGTTGTGATAACATCACACCGTAAAAAATGGAGAATAAACGCGTAGGAATGGATAATTATCACCTTTTGAAAACATTACTTTCTGTAAATTCAAAAAAAATAAATGCAGTTTACAAAGTGGTATTATGTGTAGAAAATAAAGATAACGCCCCTTCAATTAATAATTGAATGTATATCCATTGCTTACTTAATTACCCAGGAGTTTTCATTAAGAATAACAGATAACAGGGAACCCAAAATGACTGCGATCGCTAAAGCCTTGTGAAACATTTCATTTCTATAGTTTTTAATAGATGCATAAAGCATGGCTATCAAAAATATAATCAGGGGCACCTGAGTAACCAACCTGATTTTTAAAATAAATAAATTGAAAAGAATGGAGATAATAATGGTTAAGCCAACCATGATAAAAATTAACGGAAAATGCCGGGTGTAAAACAATTTCATGTTAAATCTCTCTTCCTTTTTATTAGCTGACAATAACATCTTTGCCACGCAAAAAAGGGAAATTGGATATAACAATATAAAGAACAACTCCGGCAAATGCCAGGCAGGCATTTCTTTTAACTGGTAAATAATAAACCAATCCTGGATATGAAGAAAAAGGATAAAAATAACCCAACAGGTATGCGGCCAGTAAAACCTGATCCTTTTGTAATCATACAGCAAATCAGAAAAGGATGCCAGAATCTGGGTAATGCCAAGGCCCAGAATTATTGACACCAAAATTGAAACATACTCAAAAGCACTTATCTGGTTATTATACATGCCTCGTAAATTTTAAAATAAGGTCTTACCCTTATGCTCATTAATGAAAGTAAACCGCCCAGTTTTTATCTGCCGCCGCTTTTAAATTTGCCTCATCTTTATTCCATTTGTTGAGTGTATTATTCACCCAGCTGTGATAAAAAAGATACAACTTACCGTTTAGTATCTTAAATGTTTCAGGATCAATTTCAACTTTTTCGTTGTTTGCTCCCATTGCGTAAGCACACCAGCCACCATATTGGGGTTCATATTTTTTATAGTCTTTTATAAACAGGTCTTTATTTGCCGCAGTGGAAAAATAATAGGTAACGCCTTCTGCCAGGGCAGCAAATTGTTTGGCACCTTTTACAGCTTTATTTTGTGTAAAGTAAGCCACCGGGTCATACCCTTGAATTGCGATGCCTTTTTCAAGATTAAACTCTTTGGTTCTTAGCGCTGTCTGAGCATCTACCGCTCCAATTAAAAATACCGATACAAATAATATGGTTACTATCTTTTTCATTTTTGTATATTTTATTTTGATTATAATTTTATTTATTTAGTTCCGGCCAATACCCATCTGCTGCTTTTATTTTTCCTGTTGTGTCTTTTAACCATAATTCTTTCACTTTTAAGCTGTAGTTCAAATACAACTTATTCCCAACAATTGTAAACGCCTTTGGATCTGTGGGTGCCAGGTGATTTTCGCTGCAACCATATGCACAGTAACCTCCATACTGCGGCGCATACTTTTCTGGCGCCAGTTTAAAACTATCCAGGTTGGATTGTGATGCAAATTTCCATTTACTTCCATTCCAATCATAATTATAACCATCGCTTCCTTCGATTGCTTTATTCTGTAAAAAATAAGCGACAGGGTCGTATCCCTTAATGGCATTACCATTAGTGCTGTAGTACTTTACATCCTGGGCAGAAACAGCTGCTGAAAACAATACAGCAAACAGGAAAATTGAAAATATTTTCATTAATTTTTATTTTGTTGTTAATAGTTGGAAGTGCAAAGATGCAAAACCTTAAAAAGATTAAAAATGGACGATCAGCACAATGAGATGGACAATCTTTCCGCCCCTATCAGCTGTCGGATAGTTGTTGCAATGTTTTACAGCTGCCCACTTCCTGTAGTGAGGTTTTTGAATTGTCATTGGCTATCGGCAATACTTCTGCCCGGCCTCCAATACCAGCGCAAACCATTTTGCATCATGGAACGGTAACATGGCTACCTGAAAATCAGTCTCTACTTTCACTGCAGCTTCTGATTGCGTTGCCTTATTTGTATAAAGTATGTACAGAGCTTTACTAATAGCTATTCACCGATACCAATACTTATCGTGGTTAATGAAGCTGTTTACAAGCCTTTTTAATTGCCCTCATATATAAACTGATGCGATTTACAATGTTATCAGGCTTTTCATTTTGTTTATTCTAATGAGGTTGTATGGTCGCATTATGCATCACATCAGAAAGACCGGAAACTCATTCCGGTCCTCTGACTTACAGTGTGTTTATATTAGTTGCTGGCCGCAAAGTCCATTTCCAATGGTGGAGCCACAGGGAAATCAACCGGTACCTGTATCAGGTTATGCAAATAATTCATCGCCACTTTATCACTTATCTGTAAAATCAGGTCAACGAGATTTTCATTGGTATATTCCTGTGCGAAGAAATTATCTACCAGCGCAGCGTCGGCTCTCCCCTTGTTTTTGGTAATACTTTCAGCCAATTGTACCAACGCATTCAGCCTGGCATCAGTTGCACTACCCTTGCGGATATCCAACAGTTGTTCGTCTGTAAATCCATTCATTTTGCCAATTACAGTATGCGCACTTTGGCAGTAAATACAACCATTTACCTGGCTTACAACCAGGTTAACGGCTTCTTTTTCCCTGTTACTTAAAGTTGTTTTTGCATTTTGATAAGCCAGGTATCTGCCCAGGCCGTTATCAGAATATGCAATGGCTGCATACAAGTTGGGAACAAAGCCAAGGGCCTTGTGTAAATTGTCGAAAATAGCTTGATTGGCTGGCGCCACTTCTTCTCTTGATGGAACTGTGAATTTTTTCATTGTATTATCTTTTTTTGTTGTTGTCGTTATTGACAATGCAAAGATGATACAACGCAGCGGCTTATAAAATGGAGAATGAACGCAATGAGATGGATAATATTTCCGGTCGGAATATTCTAAAAATGAACAGAAGAATCCGGATAGTTGATGCGTATTACAGCAAGAGTTTTGAATGAGTAGGAATAGAAGTGCTCCATGGTAAAATAAAGAAGCCTTTAAATCTCAAGCGCGTCAAAACCGTCTTACGTCGCGGCACATATGAACACGGCACATTGAATAATGCGTACAAAAAAACCCTCAAAGCGGGTTTTCAAATTATCGGGAAGCAAAGCATTGTATCACCAAATTGTTGTATTTTATCAGTTTGACGTATATATAATATTGCATACAATTAAATTAGAAAAGCTGTTTTTTTATTTGAGCGTAGCTGTTTTGCAATGATTTGGTCTCGCCTGAATTGATGATACTTGTTAAACACCTGCTTTAACGATATTACAGCACATTGTTCAAACGCTTACCAGATTTCTATCCATCAGCAATCAATTCGCATTCGCCTATAATTATGCATACAGTTCCCTCACCGGCAGTTTTTAGCAGGAAGGTTTTCAATAAGGGAAATTTTCTTCTACAGATTTTTTTCAGCTTTAGTTTTAATCCAATATAATAGCTTAATTGTAATCCAGCATAAGTTTTACCACTTTCACAAATGACTGGCCATACTCCGCTTTAATGCGTAGAAGACATTGGTCAATTATATATTGCTTTTGAAAACTCCTATAGCTTACTATCTTAGCGGATTTAAAAAGAGATTCATCGGTTTCCGAAAGTGATAAAGGGTTTATAATATGTAGCTCATCTAAATTTGCGCTGCCAAAGCTACCTGTAGGAATTAAAGTTAAACCATATTTGCTTCTTACTGCCAGGTCGTTAACAGTAAAACTTTCAATGGATTTAGGAAATGTACGGTTGTAGGTATCCATTATTGCAGCCAGTTCGAATTCATTAATCCCATCCTTAAGCAAAACCCCCAGCTTCTTATTTCCTTTAAAAATAATTTTCGTTCCAACCGAAACTTTGTCCCTGAAAGTGAATGTGCTGCTCTGGTGTGTTGTTTTGGGTGATGGATAGGGATAATTGATACCTTCGCTAACTTGTTTCATGATTTCACCACCAAATAATTTGTTTATTACCATAAGGCTACCTTCAACAGCATTGGAAACACCTGCGGTACTGTAAAGATTTCCTTCATTGGCCACACTAACATGCTGAACCCATAGTGGTTTAGTAAACTGAACCTTGATACCTGCAAAATCGGATGCATGGGCTGTAATAGGCTTGCCATCGAAAATGCCGGTTGCTGCAGCAGTTGCTGATCCATCACACACAGAAAGAACGTCTACCTGCGCCGAATAATGCTTTCTTATCCAGTTGATGATAACAGGATCCTGCTGTGCCGAGTCTGCTGCCGATAAGAACGGAATTACAATTGCAGCTGGCTTTATGCTTAATGAATCAATTTCGTTAAAAGTAAATTGTGGCAATAGGAAAAACCCCTTTTTAACAACAACTGGTTGCTTATTTTTTGCCACTATATACACATTGGCCTTGCCGGTTGCATTAAAAAGGTAGTAAGGAGCTATCAGGTCGAATAACTCAGTTCCGCCGTTGTTGGCAACAATAACTATTGTTTTCTTTAAGCTGTCGTAAGCAGGTAGTTTATAATCATAGTTATTTGTGCCCTGGTAAACCGGGCTCTTGCCAAACTCTCTTAATGGACTGCAGGCATTAAAAACCAACAGTGAGATTACTGTTATTAAAATTGAGACTTTCATAATTTCTTTGATTGTCATTTGTTTTTGTTTGTCTTTAAAATTCTTTGTAATTGCCGGGCAGTTGTAAACCCGCATTTTGATGCTATATATTCAATGGTAAGTTCAGGGTTATTAAGCATTGTTTTTGCAAATTCCAACCGTAACATCGTCAGGTATTCAAGGATGGTGGTGCCTGTTTTTTGCTTAAATACCCGGCTTAAATTGCGTGGGCTCATGGCTACCAATGCTGCCAGGTCTTCGATGGAGTTATTACCAGACAGATGGTCTATAAGATAATCCTGAACATTGTGTATTGCCGGGCTGATATGATTTCGGTAATCGAGGTAAACACTTTGCTGGGTATGGTTGTGATTGCGCCTGTGATACAGCACAAGGCCCCTGGCTACTTTATGTGTAAAAAGTGCTCCCTTTAATTCTTCAAGGATGGACAGCGAAAGGTCTATCCCGGCGCTGATACCTGCACTTGTATAAATATTATTACTCTTGTTGAAAAGTATATCTGAAATTACCTTTGCTGATGGAAAAGTTTCCTGCAATTGTTCAATGCGCCTCCAGTGGGTTGTACATTCTGTATCTTTTAAAAGGCCGGCGTAGCCTAAAGCAAAAGCACCATTGCAGATTGAGCAAACGAAAACCTTTTTATCGGCGCAGTTTTTAACCCAGTTAAAAAAATCCCGTTCGGCTTTAAAGGCCATACTGCTGATATATTTATTATCCATGCCTGGCATAAAAAGATAATCACCTTCTTCAAGCACGGCTTCCCTGAAATTTTTAATGTTGTAAAAAGGAAGCCCCGAGGTACTTGTAATATCCTCCTGGTAGGTATAAAATTCAAGCGATAATTCATAGCCGTAAAATTTAGCCTCGGTAAATACCTGCAATGGTCCAGCCAGGTCTAATATTTCAACAAAGGGAGGAATAATAAAACCGATTTTTTTCATTAATTTAAAATTTAAATGTTGCTGTAAAAGTAGCATTCAAATGAATTTTCATAAGGACGGAATGAAATCAAAAACGGCCAATAATGCTGGTAGATGTCGATGGATATTTCCATACAGAACATAACCGGATATGTTAGCGATTGTATTTCCACCAGGCGCCGGTTACCCATAACCATGTGGCTTTTTTTGTCTTGAGTACATGTTTTTTCTACAGTTTATATTCAGGGAAAATTCATATGACAGGCTCCGGAAATTACTAATATTCAGTTTTTATTAGCGGTATCTGTATTTATTTTTTTAATTCAATATTTCACATTTGTATCCACACAGAATTAAGTCGTTAATCACTTTGAATGTATCTATCGGCTCAATACCTTCAACTCTCAAAACTCTATCGCAGTCCTGTAGATCAAAATTTATGCTGGCCCCCAAAAATTTATTTCGAAGTAATCCCACTATCTCGTTAGCCTGTTTCCGCGTTTGAATATTTGTTTTATAAACTTCAATCATAATTGACAAATTTTTATTTTATCCGTTCAAATATCTCAGTTCTGCCGAATAATGAGATGCCTATATAACCCCGCACCTTAAGATTCTGACCGGCAAAACTGATATTGCAACTATATGTTTTACCGTTGGCCGGGTCATACACTTCTCCGCCTGAATATTCACCATTACCATACGTGAAGTTTGTAAGGAGATTCACACCTACGAGATCTCTTTGCCTTAGCATTTAATCAGGGTTCTCAATATCTTTTTTTGGAGTTGCTGCCCAAACGGATTTGCCGAAGTACTTATCGCCCCTTTTGTAGATTTCTATTTTAGCATCCTTTTTAGGACTCCAATAAAACCCTACAATCCTATCTGATCCGGTCTGGGCATAAACATTACTTGCACCCGACATAAACGAAAACATAATTAAAAAAAAATTAATAACTTTCAATTCAAATGTTTTTTATTGTAAGAAATTAATTGTTTATAAAAAAGTGGCATCGGCTATCAAAGTCAACAGTTGTAGCAGTAGATATTTTTGCAACTGTAGGTCTCGGTAATGCGACTACTTTGGAGGATGTTTCTGCCAGCGGCAATGCCGTTGGCTTATGATTCAATTCTGAAATAACGTACAATGGAAAAGCGGCTACCAACGCAAATATCTGTAGTGTAAATACTATTTTTTTCATTTTTTTTATTATTATTTGATGATGCAAAACTATAGCGCGTTTCAGCGGCGCGGGAGACAACAGGATGTCAAAAACGGACAACTTCGCTTTCCTGTAATGTTATTTTTGAGACCAGCTTTCTAAAAGCAAAATGATATATCTGTGTATTACCCATATTTAACGGATATGCATTTATAAAAAGCCAGCCTTCTTTGCCCATAAAATTGAGGGCATCAATGATGGTGTTGAATTTCTTGAGTTTTCCATCATAGGTCTTAAGCCTTTCATCTCTCCAATAGCTCTTTTGTTCACCAAAATCTATATCAATGGTTACTTTATTACTTAAAAGCCTGGGCGTTGCAATTACCTGGCAATATTGTTCAATTTTAGATGTGTCTGACTGCGCTGCGGCGACAAAAAATCCCGACAATGCAACAACTAGAATAAATACTTTTTTCATGACTTTTTTATGTTGTTAAGTTGATTTAAATAAGCCACCCATTTACCGGGTGACTTATTAGTTAAAAAATGAGACGCCCAATTACTTACAGTCTTTGCAGGTGCAATTGCTGCCACAATTACAATTTTGGCAAGTACAATTTGGGTTACCACACTTTTGCTGGTCTTTCGGAGTAATGTTACTGAACGTGAATGCTGATTTCATGATTTTTGTTTTTATTGTTATTAATGATTTGATAACACAAAAGTAAATCGTGGAAAGAGCGTTGTTGTTACAGCACTTTGGGGAAGTGTTACAGAATTTTGGGTTGTAGCTGTTCATTTAATACCAGTTTATGCAACCCAACTTTCCTGTTAGTGTAAAGCGATGACTATTATTCAACTTCAATAAAAATCTCTTTATATTAAAAAAGTCTGAATCCATATTGGAAAGGATTCAGGCGTTAATGTAGGTATTTTAATTTCTTCCTTGCAAACCCAACGGGCGCAACTGCTACGCAGGATCATTCGCCAGTCGGTTGTTATTCTTACGCTGAATTTTTGTTGATGCGTAGAAATTTATTTCGTATATTTATTTAAAGGTATTCAGTTGGCACGCTACATTGATTTCATTAAAAAAATCAACGAATTTTTTTTCAATGAAAAAGCGGTTACACACCAATAAATCCATTCGTAGCAACCAGAAAAAAATTATAATGAAATTGCTACAGGAAAAAAAATGGTAGAAAAGCTACAGAAAATAAAAAAGGAAGAATGCTACAACTGAAAATTTACAAGATCAGGTAATTTAAATCCCGTATACTGTAGCTCGTATCCACCCTACTGGCGCACGTGTTCCGCAGCATCACTTGTGTCTTTTAAAGTTCCAGGTCTGTGACCGGCTTTAGCACTGCAAATGCTCAATCAATATATGGTCTTTTTGATTTCTATAATAATCTACTACTGGCGCAAGTGTTCCGAAGGATCACTTGCGCCAGTAGGGGTTCTGATGGTATAAACCAGTTTGGACAGCCGTGGAAACTGTAACCGATGTATAACCCAGGTCATACAAAGTGAAAGTCAGTTGCTACTTAGTATTGATAGTAACATCATCGATCCGGTTTTTTAAGGAAGTTGCATCCGGGCTGATTGATTGGGACATCACTTAATAGGGCTTTATTACCTGGCCGGTATTCGCACCAAATATGCTTTTGCGAAAACCGTATTCAAGTTGCTGCATAGTCACGGGAATATCCCCAGGGAAATATGGAAAATAATGAGGAGAATTTTCGATAACGGTTGGGCTCACTGCATTAATTCGTATGCCGTTTTCCAGTTCAATGGCCGCTGCCCTTACAAATGCTTCCACTGCTCCATTGGCTGCCGATGCATTGGCAAAGTTCTTTTGTGGATCATGTGTTAAAGCACCGGAAATTAAAGTAAATGAACCCTTTGGATTGATATAATGCTGACCAATGAGTACCAAATTGATTTGCCCCATCATTTTGCCTTCTACAGCTTTTCTGAAGGTTTTATCTGTAAGGGTTACCCAAGGTCCTACGTATGTTGGACCTGCAGTAGAGATCAAGGCATCAAATGGCCCAACCTGCTTAAACATATTCTCAATAGACTCCGTTGATGTAATGTCTGTTTGAATGTCTCCACCCTTATCAGCGACGCTTATAACTTCATGTTCTTTTTCAAATGCACTGGTAAGATGCTTACCCATGGTGCCCGTTGCACCCACAATGATAATTTTCATTTTGTGTTGTTTTAAATTGTGAATTTTAATACAACAAAATTAGGTTGGATAGCTACCTCGCTTGTAGGACATGCATGCACTTAAATAGGACTTATTTAAAATTGATAGCCTGGCAATATCACTTTAATGTTAAACCAAGCCAATGAAAATAAATAGGAGACCGAAATTTGAAGAACGAAAAATAATCTTGTGAAATGTAAATATCCAGGCGTCCTGTATGTTCTCTTTAACCAGATAATGTACGTCGGCTGTATTCAATATCTGATTAACGAAAGTGCTTTTTCTTTTCTACCTCTGTTTTCAACCTTGGATTAATATCAATTTTTGGCTTGGTAAAAACAAAAATTTTTGTTTGGTATTCCCTTGCTAAGGGATTGGTTATTGAGTCAGCTACAAAAGCTGTGTTAAAGAACGGGGCTGTTTCTGAAAGTTCATTTTCACTTCCCTTAAAGTCTTTGACTCTGATAAAATTTTGAATTTGAGTATTTAAACTAAACCAGTTAATATAGTCAGCATTGAATGAAACAGCTTTGAGTTCATTATTCGTGGTATAATAATTTATAGCCCCCGCCTGGCCATAGTTGTCACATAAAACCAACGTTTGATTTTTGTCGGGTAGCAGACGATAAACTGAATCTACTTTTTTGGCTAACTCCTGCCAGCCAAGCATATCGGCAAAATCCTGTGGTAATGTATGATCTTTCCCATCTTCCCAACGGAGTAATCCCAAACTTTTAAATGCCTTTTCATTTTTAACAACGTATGCCGGACTTCTATTTGTAAAAAATACATTGAACAAAAGCAAATAAAATAAAACAGGAACCGCTACAACAAATAGTTTCAGGCGCCTTTTCCATCCTGAGTTTAATGTGTTACCAAGGAAAACCGATCCAAAAGATATGTATATCGGATATAATCCTAAAGCATAATATCCTTTAGCTCTTAAATAAATAAAAAGTATGAGCGTACATATTATCGACCAAAAAAGAAACCTATATTTTTTAAATGGTTCATAAAAAAGTAAAGCATATAATCCAGCAACAATTACCAGTAAAGAGCCAACAGAATAGAAAAGCTGTTGTTTTAAGAAATCCCACCTCCTAACGTAAATTAACTGTGTTTTTGCCAGTTCGTTTAAATGATGAAATACCGGAAAACTATTGTTGTATTGCCATAGGAGATTGGGTAGAATTAGTAATATTGCCAGTATAACAGAAAAGTAAAGTGATTTTTTTGTAAATATTTTTCGTTGTTGCGTAATAATTAGCGCAGGTAAAAGACCGACAATTAAAAAGATAATATCATATTTATTTAAAAAACCAATAGCAAATGCAACACTGCCAATATACAAGCATGTTGAACTTTCAGATTTAAAGTATTTAATCAGAACAAAATATAAAGTTGTCCAGGCCAGAACATCTAAAGAAGTAGGTTGGTAAAAGAAGTTCAACTTTAAAAGCGCTGAAAATAATACACAGGTTGCTCCCAATATTGACGCAAACAGATCACCATTCAATGCTTCAATGGCCTTCCAAACCACCACAATTGTCAATGCACCGAATAAAGCAGGGAAAAACTTGATCCAAAATAGAGAATTACCAAGAAGTTTAATGATCACGGAAATACACGAAGTGACCGGAGGCAATGACTGATAACCCCAGGCTAAATGATTTGCCTGGTCAAGATGCAGGTATTCATCTCTGTGTAGGTCGTATTCATTATTTACTAAAAGATACTGTAATAGAAACTTTAGGAGGATGAAGCAAACTAGAATTATTGTTTTTTTTGTCATTTCGAAATTTCTTTTAAAATTATTCAAAAAGAAAAAGCAATATTATGATTGTGAATATCATCATATAGTTTCAACCGACTTATTTAAAACGAGTGCGCAAATTTTCACATTGTATAGCGCTGTGATTTACAATAAATTTATTTTGAGACCTTGTCGCCAATTTTAGAATTTAGCCCTTTGTAAAAAACAAGCTTAAAAGACTTGTCAGTATTAGACTTGAATTTGATCCTGATATCTTCGTCTTTTACAAAAAAGGAATTTTCTTTGTCGGCAACAATTTCAAATGTTGGCTCGTTTTGAATTTGTGCATACAGCCGGTCATCTATCCTGGTTATTTTGATATGATAGTCAGCATTAATCTCGTAGTTGCCCACATAGTTTTCCAATACTGCTGCACTTAATTTTATCTCTTCAAAAAAATGATAGGGCTTGTCATAAAGGATGGCCAAAACTGAAGTGCCTATAGATTCTATCTCCCGGTTATAAATATTGTTTAGCAATATTACACATACATCATCTTCCTCAATACGGCCAAAATAGCTGGTAAAGCCTTCAATATTTCCGCCATGAGAGATCACACGCTTTTGGTATATCGTATCAATCCAACAGCCCAATCCATAACCTTCTAAAAACGGCGTATAGGCTTTAGCTAAACTTTCCTTAGTAAGTACTTTATTGTTTAGCAAACCTTTATGCCACAGATACAGATCATGTGCGGTACTGTATAACGAACCGGCTGAATAAGTAGCGGTTGAATCCCAGGGCATCGAGGATATGCTTTCTACCCTGGAAAACCTGGTATAACCAAGGGCTTTTTGCCTGCTTTTTAAACCGGCGAAATCAAAGCCACTATGTGTCATTTTTAAGGGCTTCAAAATAAAATCTCTTACCATCTGCTCGTAAGATTTGCCGCTAACTTTTTCAATAATGAGGCCTAATAGTATGTATCCTGAGTTGCAATAAGTGTATTGGGTACCCGGATCAAAATAAAGCGGCTTGTCTATAAAAAAGGAAAGCAGCTTTTCCTTACTGATTGGGATTTGCTTATTTTCTTTCATAAATAAAGGGTCACGGAATATCTCTGGAAGACCGGAGGTATGTGTAAGTAAATTTTTAATGGTTATCTCATCTCCACGTTTAAGATCGGGGAAGTATTTACTAACCCTGTCGTCAAGCGATAGTTTTTGTTGCTCCACTAATTTTAGTATTACTGCAGCCGTAAACTGTTTTGTCATCGAACCAACCTGGAAAATGGTATTCTGAGTATTTAGTATTTTATTTTGAATGTCCCTATAGCCATATCCTTTTTCAAATATAATTTTGCCATTTTTGCAAACTAATATAGAGCCATTGAAGCGGTATAGGTTAACCGATTTCTCAATCAGTGCGGCTATTTTCTGATGCTCTTTTTTTAAAGCCAAATACTTTATTCCCTCTTTTGGTTGCCCAATTGATGTGTATGAACAAAAAAGGAATAGAGAAATTGTCAAAAGTTTGATATACATATTTCTTAGTCTGTTGAATTTATAAGGAAGTCGCAGCATAATGATTATTCTTCGGTCCTGCCCCAATTGCACAAAACCTTTTGTATGCCGTTTTATTCGCTTTTCAAAAAATCATCAAGAATTTTATTGAAAATTCCGGGTTGATCCATTAACGGTAAATGTCCAGCATCATGAATTATATGAAGCTTTGCATTTGGGATAATTTTAGCGGCTGCTTCACCATATTCAACAGGAAATAATTTATCATTTTTCCCCCAAATAATAAGTGTTTCATTTTCTATTTGCTTTAATAATTCTTTTGATATTTTAGATACTGCTGTTCCACGTCCCTGTCTAAATGCATTTTTTCCTCCTTTATATTTGAGCACAGCTATTGAGTAACTACTATGGTTCGGGTCTCTGTTTATTGGTTTATCAAGTATATAACGGGAATTAAAACGATTTGCCATTGATGATGGAAAACTATTCATCCATATTGTTCCAATTAAAGGC
>JBBRSV010000117.1:0-15269 GCA_038245055.1 Chitinophagales bacterium
AATCAATCCGATACTTTTAAATTGCACGGATAAATATTCATAGGCAAGTTTTTCTCCTGGTGTGCCGGTCCTTCTGCCTTCTAGTTTATCACTTGCGAGAAAGCTGATCTCGTCACGCAGATTATTTATAATAGCTTTATCGGATTTTCTTAGTCTTTGGGCTGACGATAAATGCGGGACAAGAATTAAAAAGAGTAAAAATTTTTTCATTGGGCGTAAATCATTTTTTGTGCAAATTTAGTACGAATAAAATAGTGAAATAAATGATAAACAATTTTCTGCCTCAATCTCTTTTCTTATTTCGTAAGGGTCTCATTTAAGATCAATCTAAATTTGCATTTATTATAAAATAATTTGAATAGACAATTAAATATTGCGTTGGTCGGAAATCCTAATAGTGGAAAGAGTTCTTTATTCAATTCTTTAACGGGTTTAAATCAAAAGGTAGGAAATTTTCCGGGCGTTACCGTTGATAAGAAAACAGGCATTAGCAGGATTTCAGAAAAATTAACCGCAAAAATTATTGATCTTCCGGGTACTTACAGCCTTTACCCAAAAAGGAATGATGAATGGGTATCGTACAAAGTGTTGCTTGAAGATGACATGGAGATTAGAGCAGATATTATTGTTTTAATTGCGGATGCTTCAAGTTTAAAAAGAAACCTGCTATTTTGTTCACAGATCATTGACCTCAAGAGACCTGTGGTTGTGGCCTTAACGATGATGGATATTGCAAAAAAAGGTAATATTCAGGTAGATATTCCAGGCCTTGAAAGAGAACTTGGTGTATTGGTAATTCCCGTGAACCCGAGAAAAAATAAAGGAATTATACAATTGAAAAAAGCGCTGGACCAAACAGCCGAAAACATTTTGCTCATTCCGGAACGGGATTTTATAAACACGCTTGCACTGGCACCTTCTGCCATTTCAAAAGTTCAGGAAATTTTTCCCGGAATAAGTAATTACCAGGCGATTCATTATTTAATCAACCACGAAAATTTTGCGTTGGAGCCATCTCAACAATTGGCTATCGAAAATATAGAATCTGAAACAAATTTTAATCCTGCAAAAGTACAGGCAGAAGAAATTCTCATGCGATATGGTAAGATAAAAACCATCATGCAAAAAACAGTGGTTGAAGCTGACCCGCTACAAAAAGCATTGTTTACGCAAAAGCTTGATGATATTTTGTTACATCGCACATGGGGTTACCTTATTTTATTGTGCGTGCTATTTTTACTTTTTCAAAGTATTTTCTTAATTGCAAAATTTCCGATGGATGCAATTGAATGGACGTTTGCAAAGGCCGGCGGATGGCTTGCTGATTTTTTACCACATGGCTGGTTTAGCGATTTGTTTGTAAATGGAATTTTAGCCGGCCTGAGTGGCATATTGGTTTTCGTTCCACAAATAATGATCTTATTTGGAATAATTACTTTGTTAGAAGATACAGGATATATGGCGCGGATCAGTTTTTTAACGGATAGGGTTATGCGAAAAGCCGGCCTTAACGGAAAGAGTGTAATGCCTATGATTAGTGGATTTGCATGTGCTGTGCCCGCCATCATGAGTGCCCGAAGTATTGAAAATAAAAAGGAAAGATTACTTACCATCATGACCACGCCACTTATGAGCTGCAGCGCAAGGTTGCCTGTTTACACTGTACTTATCGCGTTAATTATCCCAAATAAAATGTTTCTCGGCATCATCAGTTTGCAGGGCATGGTAATGATGTTAATGTATATGATGGGTACCGTTATGGCGCTTATTTCGGCGTACGTAATGAAGTGGTTTATAAAAAGTAAGGAAAAAAGTTTTTTTATTCTCGAGCTGCCAGTGTATCGGGAACCGCGGTGGAAAAATATGGTTTACACGATGATTGAAAAGGCCAAAGTATTTGTTTTTCAGGCCGGCAAGGTAATAATGGTTATAAGCCTTTTATTGTGGGTCTTAAGCACTTACGGGCCTTCTAAAAAAATGGCAAGTGTTTCTGAAAAGTATGCGGTTCTTGCACAGGAACAGCCTGGTAGCACAAAGGAATTTGAAAAACTTAAAAGAACAGAACTTCTGGAAAATTCCTTTGCAGGAATATTGGGCAAAACTATTGAACCGGTCATAAGGCCTTTGGGTTATGATTGGAAAATAGGCATCGCACTAATCACTTCGTTTGCTGCAAGGGAAGTTTTTGTGGGAACGATGGCAACTTTGTACAGCGTTGGCGACGATAAAGATGAAAATAATTCGACTCTCCGGCAAAAAATGAGCGCTGCAACGTGGCCAAACGGAGCAAAAGTTTATACACTGGCTGCCGGCCTGTCTCTTCTAATTTTTTATGTTTTGGCGATGCAATGTATGAGCACATTAGCCATTGTAAAAAGAGAAACCCACAGTTGGAAATGGCCCATTATCATGCTGTCTTATATGACAGGCCTTGCCTATGTTATGAGTTTTATAACCTTCCAGGTGTTCAGGTAGATGTTTATTTTCTTAAGTGCAAAAATCCTCTTTAAATGAAAGGCAATTATTTTTGAGTACTTATTATAATTGACTTAAAAATCGATTGAATAAACTACTAGCAGGAACCCCACGTTCAACACGACAGCAAGGCTAAACTCGTTCAAATAAATCGCTAACGCGTTAAATAACTGCCATTCATCAACTTCATTTGCCATTTAAATTTTTTTATAAATTTTTTCTTTTCCTTAAAAATCAATACAGGTAAGAGTTTCGTGCATTTTACGGAAGGCTTGTATAACTACTACTTTTAAAAAACAGGTATTATGTATTGCATAGTATTATAAAACACTTTATCTTTGTGATAGAAATCAGAAGTCAGGTACTTTCAAAAGATATAAAAACACTAAAATGAACATAGATAATACAGCAAGCCAAATGCGAAAAGGAGTTTTGGAGTTTTGTATTTTATCGGTCATAAAATTGGGAGAAGCTTACCCCAGTGATATTATTGATAAAATGAAAGCGGCCAATCTCAATATATTGGAAGGCACACTTTATCCTTTGCTTACAAGACTTAAAAATGCAGAATTTCTCACTTACCGGTGGGTAGAAAGCAACAGTGGCCCCCCAAGAAAATATTTTTCTCTCACTGAAAAAGGCGCTGATTTTTACAAAGAACTTGAATCAACCTGGCTTGAGCTTGCGAATGCTGTAGAAGCAATAACCGGTAAAAACAATTAACCCTTAATCAACTTCAACAAATCAATAAATAGATAGTCATGAAAAAAGTAATTAATATAAATTTCCAGGGAAATGTGGTTCCCATCGAGGAAACTTCTTATGAATTGCTACAACAATATATAGAGACCCTGCGCAACTATTTTGCAAAAGAAGAAGGACGCGATGAAATTATAAATGATATTGAAAGTCGCATTAGTGAGCTGTTTCAGGAGCGCATAAAGAATGGTTCTACCTGTATTACAGATGATGATGTAAATGCCATCATAAAAAATATGGGACGTCCTCAGGATTTTGACGAGGAAGAAAATGGAGAGCAGTCGAATAATTCTACCAACAGTAGAACCAATGAATCAAAGGATGAAAAAAGCGAAAACTTTTTTCAAAACACCTGGAATCTTAAAGGAAAACGCCTTTATCGTGATGAAAATCATAAAATACTTGGCGGGGTGTGTAGCGGTATGGCAGCTTACTTCGGCATTGACCCGGTAATTGTTCGGGTACTATTTATTGTTTCGGGAATCGGGTTCTTTCTTTATCTCTTGTTGTGGATTTTTGTTCCTGGCAGTAATATGCTTGTGAACGGAGTTCGCAAAAGATTGTATCGCAATCCCGACGGAAAAATACTTGGTGGCGTTTGTAGCGGAATGGGAAGCTATTTTAATATTAATCCATGGTTTCCCCGGTTCATATTTTTGATTCCTTTCATCTCCTTCTTTTTCAGGTGGGGACATATTGGGCCGCTCACCTTTCCAAACTTTCTAAGTTTTTCATTTAGCCCCGGAACATTTATTATCTACGTGATATTGTGGCTTGTAATTCCTGAAGCGAGTACTACTTCAGAAAAGCTGGAGATGAAAGGAGAAAAAGTGGATTTAAATTCCATAAAAAACTCGGTAGTTGAGGAAATGAAAGGCGTGAAAGAAAGAGTGAGCAAAATTAGTAAAGAAGCCGGAGAAGTTGCCAAAGAAAGAGGCGAACAAATGGGTGCGGAAATGAAATTTGCAGCAAAGCGCACAAGTGGCACTTTAGGAAATATAATCATTACCATATTTAAGGTATTTGCTTATTTCGTTTTAGGATGCATCGCACTATCACTAATTGTTGCATTATTTTCATTGGCAGTAGTTTCCATCGGGCTATTTCCATTAAAGGATTTTGTTCTTACCGATGGATGGCAAAGCGCTTTAGCCTGGGGGACTTTAATATTTTTCATCGGGGTACCTGTAATAGGCATCATCACCTTTATTATCAGAAGGCTTGCAAGAATTAAAAGCAGTAACCGCATGATGCGCTACTCTTTTGTAGGCCTTTGGATACTTGGCATTATTTGTTTTGTTTCATTAATAGGTTCTGTTGGTGGCGATTTTAGAAGGGTAAGTTCTGCAGATGAAGAAAAAATTGCGCTTTCAAATCCGGGCGTACACAGTATGGAAATAATGCCCATTGCAAATAATATTTTTAACCGGAACAATAGCTGGTTCAGGTTGCAACCCTTTGCTACTTTCGATGATGATACAGCGTACATTGGTAATGTGAGAATAAGAATTGAAAAATCTCCTACGGATAGCTTCCAGGTAGGCGTAATAAAAATGTGTAATGGAAATACAAGAAGGAACGCTGATACATTGGCCTCTCTTATAAAATTCAACGTTTTACAAGTGGATTCCACAGTGATGATCGACAGGGCGATTGCCATCAATACAACTGATAAGTTTCGCAACCAAAGTGCCCTGGTTATTATATACGTTCCCGTTGGCCATGAAATTAAGATAAATAAAGGCCTGGGTTACAGTAATCACATTCGATTAAACGGCCCGTGGAATAATGACGATTGGTTTAGTTGGGATGAAGATGATTTCAACTTTAAATATGGTGTAGAATATATTATGAAGGAAAATGGTCTTTATACCCTCGATGGAATTCTTTCAGGCCATGAAGATGATAATGGAAATAATGACAACGAGGACAGGTCTTCAAATTCTAATATGGACAATCAGAAGGGCTACAGGTATGACCAACATAACAAGCTTGATTCGCTCAGTAATGTAAAGGAAAAACAAATGGAAAAACTTAAATCATCCGTCGATTCTTTAAAGCAACTAAAGGAGAAGGAAATCAACAAAATGAAAGATTCTTTGCGAAACGTCAAAGATAAGATTGAGCAAAAAATTGAAAATTTAGATGAAAAAACTGCTCCCGCAGAGGCTTATATACACTTGGGAAGCGATGGATATAATTTCGTAATGCATATATAATAACAAACTTTTTCTTAAGGTTGAAGTTGAAGAATAGAGGCTTCATGTGTAATGCATGGGGCCTTTTCTTATCAAGGCTATTATTAAAATGAAAATAGCGATTGTGATTTTATTAATAGTTTCACAATAAAGCGCATCATCAAAAATCTAAAATCTTCTTAAGGTATTTTTTCACATAAATTTGTAGCTCTTTAATAGAACATATGAAGAATACTCCCTTTACACAAAAACACATTGCGCTTGGGGCAAAAATGGCTGAATTTGCAGGTTATAATATGCCAATAAGTTATTCAGGGATAAATGATGAACATCTTTCAGTAAGAAAAAATGCGGGCATTTTCGATGTAAGCCATATGGGAGAATTTATTTTAAAAGGAGACAAAGCGCTTGCACTAATTCAAAATCTAACTACCAACGACGCGGCAAAGCTTACGGCAGGAAAAGCACAATATAGCTGCCTGACTAACAATACAGGCGGAATTATTGATGATTTAATAGTTTATTGTGTTGAAGAAAACAAGGTTTATATGCTTGTCGTAAATGCATCGAATATCGAAAAGGACTGGCAGTGGATTCAATCTCACAATACCGCAGAAGTGGAGATGCATAATATTTCTGATCATACTTGCCTTCTCGCGATACAGGGGCCGAATGCAACAAAAATTTTGCAGCCACTTACGGATATGGATATTATGAATTTGAAATATTACCATTTTACCAAGGGTAACTTTGCGGGCGTTGACAATGTTTTGGTAAGCGCTACCGGATATACGGGCTCAGGAGGAATAGAAATCTATTTTGAAGATAAAAATGATGACGCTGAAAAAATATGGAACAGTATTTTTGAATTGGGTTTACCAGCAGGATTAAAACCAATCGGTCTCGCAGCCAGGGACACGCTGAGATTGGAAATGGGATATTGTCTCTACGGCAATGACATCGATGATACTACATCGCCACTTGCAGCGGGCCTTGGCTGGATTACTAAATTCACAAAGGATTTTGTTGCCAAAGACATTTTAGAAGACCTAAAATCAGAAGGAGTCAATCAGAAACTTGTTGGGCTTGAAATGCTCGAAAAAGGTATTCCGCGTCACGACTATGAAATAAAAGACGGCGATGGCGCCAAAATTGGCAAAGTTACCAGCGGTACACAATCTCCCTCTTTAAACAAAGCCATTGCAATGGGCTATGTTGACGCAGATTATTCTAAGATTGGTACCCAGGTATACATAAAAGTCAGAGATAAATTGCTCACAGCGAAGGTTGTTAAAATACCATTCGAATAACAAAAATAATTATTTAGCATTTTGTTGAATGAAATCAGAAAAAAATAAGTTACCAAACCTATCTACTTCGCTGTCTCCTGCCTTATTACAATTATATGATGTAAGTAGTAGTATTGTGGTAATAATAGATATTTTGCGGGCAACCTCCACAATTTCAGCAGCACTTTTTAATGGCGCAAAAAGCATTATTCCAGTGGATAGCGTTGCTGATTGTATAAAATTGGGGCGACAAATGGATGTAATTACTGCCGGGGAAAGAGATGGGAAAATAGCAGAAGGATTAAAATATGGAAATACGCCCTTGCAGTATACAGCAAATTTCATTAAAGGTAAAACGTTAGTTCTTACAACCACAAATGGCACAAGGCTTTTGCATATGGCCCTGGCCGAAGGTGCGAAGGGAATTATTACAGGTTCGTTTTGCAATCTTTCATCAGTTTGTGATTATCTGATCAAACAAAATAAAAATGTAATTCTTGCCTGTGCCGCCTGGAAAGACCGCATAAATATTGAAGACACATTATTTGCCGGTGCAGTTATAAGCCGGATCAAAGATCATTTCCAGCAAAATTGTGATGCCTCTCAAATTGCAGAAACCCTATACCACCACGCTGAAAATGATCTTTTTGGCTTCATGAGAGATAATAATGCTTCCCATTTTAAACGGCTAATGGGTTTTGGGCTTGAAGAGGACATTCGATTTTGCCTGACCGTTGACAACGCCAATATTCCGGTAGTTTACGAGGGGGGCAGATTAATTCCAGGCACGCGTTGATTATTATAAGTGTGTAAAATATTTTCAAAACAACGCTTAAAAACTTCTACTGCCACTTAATTTTCTTTACTTTTGCAAATTGCCCTTTTTACAACGGTAAATTGCACGGAAAGTTCCGCTGCTAATTTGAAAACAGAACTTATATTGGCCCTTCCTCACTTAATTAAATACGTTTATAATTCCGGAACTGATGAAGTAATTCGCAGGGGGAAAAAGATACATTCATTAGGTTATGTAGAGTTGGTAGAACATGATGATTTAATGCATTCAGTTTCTTTTCGGGTTAAAGATGATAGTTATTCAACTTTTTACAAGGTTTTAGTTGAAAAATACGATGACCCAAAATTGCTTTCTGCAAGGTGCAGTTGTCCGTACAACCTCGGTGATATTTGTCGCCACGAGGCGGCGGCTCTATTTCAATTGCAGGATTTACTTGACAGAAATCTACTCACCTCAAATGAAACTTTATTTTTTGACCAAAAGCATACTGTAGTCAAAATTAAATCCATAGATTTAAGAACCATTCGTGTATTAACCGGCCAGGAAAATTACGAGGAAGCTGAAGAAGTTTTAAAGAATAAAGTGGTTGTTAAGAGCGCTGCAAACGAAAAGGTGGAAGCTCTATTGGAAACCGCGTCGGGTAAATTCAGAGTGATTGTACAGAAAAACGAGGAGAGAAATTTTGACACTTCCTGCGCATGCGACGAACATGAGCATGCGTTGTGCAAGCATAAAACATCGTTATTTCTTCATCTTCTACAAAACTATGGTCCTTATTATTTTGATACAATTAGAAATTGGGATAAGGAAAAAAATAAATTGTTGGAACTATATGGATATAGTTTAAACGAAGAGTTATCAGGCAAATTTGAATTTATTTATAAGGAAGGCAAGCCATTTTTAAAAGTACTGGATTCTTCTATAAAACGGGTTACTCCCGTGACATTGAAACCTTCATTATCCGGTAACGAAGGCGGCACTGAAACAGCTGTCGACCAAAAGCAGAAAAGAGCGGCGATTATTTTCAATGCAAATCATAAAGATTTCCCCTTTTTTACCATAGATATCGTCCAGGGGGAATTTGATGAAATTCAAGATAAATTTATCGGGCGTGTTGAGAAACTCGACCTAAGTAAATTTATTAACACAGAATCTTTTTGTGAAAATGATAAACTTTTATTGCAGCAGGCACGTAAACTGCAGCAGGTAGAAATTAATAAATATTTAAACCGTAATTCCCCTTTTAGCGGGTTTTGGGAAAATATTATTCATCACGAAAATGAGGAACTTCCTGAAGAGACCAAAATATTAATGGTTGAATTTCTTCACCCTAAGCTTAAAAAAATATTTGAAGAGGCCAATATAACGATGTATTTGCCTAAGGGAAAAAATTTCAATACTGAGAATTTAAAGAAGGTTGTTACCTCCGGTGAAATACCGGTAATGCAATTTAAAGTATCTGCGAAAGACGATGAATACCAGTTAGAGAGTTCGGTAGTAATCGCAGATAGTGAATATAAATTGTCTGAGAACCAATGGAACAGTAGTTTACTGTATTTATACGATGAAGAGTTGTTTTTATGGCCGCGCGCTGAAGACGCCTTGGTTGCACAAAAATTTAAGGTAGGTCTAAAAATATCTAAAAATAATTGGCCAGCATTCCTAAAGGATGTTGTAATGCCTCTTACTGCCACATATAGTATTTCTTTTGACAAATCACTAGTGAAGGAAACAAAAGATGGAGAGCCGGAGATAACTGTAATGTTAGTTGAAAAGGGTGATTATCTTTTATTTCAACCGGTATATAATTACAAAGGCTTCAGCGTTAAATCCGGCGATAAAGATACCATCATAGTGCCAGAAGAAGATAAGGTGCTTATGGTCTATAGAAATAAGGAATCAGAACAGGAATTCCAAAATAAACTGGCAGGACTGCATTCGCAATTCATTAATCAAAAACAAAACGGCAGCCTGGTTTTAAAGGGTACCGATGTATTAAAAAATAACTGGTTTTTTTTATTTGTTGATGCGATGAAGGAAATGAAAATTCCTGTCTACGGCTTTAACGCATTGAAGAATTTCAGGTTTAATACAGCTAAGCCTTCCACTCAAATTCATTTAAGCAGTGGCCTTGACTGGTTTGACGCGAAAGTTGAACTTTCTTTCGGTGAACAGCGGATTGGAATATCGGAAATTAAAAAGGCCCTGGCTAATAAGCAATCGTTCGTTCAGCTAAACGATGGTTCTCTTGGAATTTTACCAGATGAGTGGATAAACAAATACGGTCTTCTTTTTAAAGTTGGTGAGGGAAAAGAAAATAAGCTTCGTCTTTCAAGGTTTCACCTTAGTGTTATTGATGATTTGTATGAAAAGCGGGATGAAACTGAACTTTCTTTTGAGCTAGATGAAAAATACGAGAAATTAAGAAATTTTAAAAGTATTCCGGAGATTGATGTGCCGGATGAACTGGAAGACCGCTTGAGGCCTTACCAGGTTTCAGGTTTCCATTGGCTTAATTATTTAAACACAGTGGGCTGGGGAGGAATTCTTGCTGATGACATGGGCCTTGGTAAAACAGTTCAGGCGCTAAGCATGCTTAGTCACTACGCAAAGGAAGAAGGCAAGTTAAAGGCACTCGTAGTTTGTCCCACAACGCTTATCTATAATTGGGAAAATGAAATCAAGAAATTTACACCGTCCCTTACTTATTGTATACATCATGGCAGTCTTCGTTTTAGAAAACCGGACGATTTTGAAAATTTCAATATTATAATTACTACGTATGGAACGCTGAGGAGTGACATTCAATTAATGATGAAAATTTTATTTGACTATGTTGTTCTTGATGAATCACAAGCCATAAAAAATCCTTCTTCAAAAGTGACAAAGGCCGCCTGTTTGCTTACTTCCAGAAATAAGTTGTGCATGAGTGGTACGCCGTTGCAGAACAATACATTTGATATTTATGCCCAAATGAATTTTTTAAATCCGGGACTTTTAGGTTCTGTCGAATTTTTCAGAAATGAATTTTCCACACCCATTGATAAGTTAGGAGAACAGGAACAAAAGGACCATTTACGTAAGCTTTTATTTCCATTTATATTACGTAGAACAAAAGAACAGGTTGCAAAAGACTTGCCTGATAAAACTGAGACGATACTTTATTGCGAGATGGAAGATGCGCAAAGAAAAGTGTATGATGCTTACCGGAACGTTTATCGGGATAAGATAATGGGAGTTATTGACGGAGAAGGAATAGAAAGATCGCAGCTTACCATTTTGCAAGGTTTGATGAAGCTGAGACAAATTTGCGATAGCCCTGCCATACTTAATGAGGAAGAAAAATATCCCAACAATTCAATTAAACTGGAAGAGTTAACCAGGGAAATCACTGAAAATATTGGTGAACACAAGGCATTGGTTTTTTCCCAATTTCTTGGAATGCTTGCATTAATAAAAGAGAAACTTAAGGAAAATGAAATTCCTTTTGACTATTTCGACGGAAGTACACCTCCTAGCGAACGGGAGCGGGCAATACAAAATTTCCAGAATAATGAAAAATCCCGCGTATTTCTCATTTCCTTAAAAGCCGGTGGAGTCGGCTTAAATTTAACAGCAGCCGATTACGTTTATATTGTAGATCCATGGTGGAATCCTGCGGTAGAACAACAAGCAATTGACCGTACGCACAGGATCGGGCAAACTAAAAATATTTTTGCTTACAGAATGATTTGTAAGGATACGATCGAAGATAAAATATTGCAACTTCAGGAAAGAAAGCGCATCCTTGCAAAAGAATTAATCTCCGATGACCAAACTTTCGTAAGAGGTTTAAGTAAAGAAGATGTAGAATATCTCTTTAGTTAAAATTTAAGATGTGATATAATCTTTTAATCTTTGAAATTCTTTTTTATTGCCAGATTCAAATAGCGCAATAAAGTTTTTTGAAAGGTTGGTGATAAACATGGAGAGCACTGTCTTTTTTGGGTCGATTTGATTTTTCATAAAAAATGGTTTTAAAAAGGGGTTAAATTTTAGATATTTAAGACTTTAAAATAAAAACAACTTTGATAATTTTACAATAGCACATTCACCCTTTTCTCTTTTCCGTAATTTCCGCAGTTTTGATTTCCTACATGTAATGGAAAAAAAATCGAAACAAAATGGGTTTACTTACGATTTTTGATTCTTCCTTTTCTATAATGTTTGATGTTGTAAAATTCCGGATTCTGGATAATTCTGTCGATTAACAAGCGCATTACATTCTGGATAAAGCCTGCGCGACCTTCGTTATTTTTAGTTTTCATAATTGGGTATAGAAAAATATAACGCATATATTTTATATAATATTGCGTAAAAAGGTACCTCTTCAGGCTAAATTCAATCGAATAGACAGAAAAAACATAAAAAAAGCAACATGTATTTACTTTTACATGTTGCTTTTTTAAAATGTGAGAAAACCTTCTATTCAGCTTTGCCGAATTTCTTTTCAAGTGTCAGAGATCCTATTGCGGATGCGTCAACATTGTACCAGTTTTTATCATCTTCTAAAACGATATGGTAAGTAATATTTTCATCATTTGCTACCTCTGTTATTCCAAATATAGTTTTGCCGGGATATTTTTCAAAGACTTTTGCCCTTATTGCCAGGGATAAATCTTTTGCGGAATAATAGCGTGTAGTACTCAGAACAACGCCATCCGGTGAGTAATCGATCCGGCAAGAAGTATTATCAGCGTCACTGAAAACCACTTCATAATAATTTTCATAATCATGCCAAACTGGTTGTTTAACCTCCGGAAAGGCCAGGTGAAATATTTTTAGAACTTTTTCGGTGACCACTCCGGAAGGAGTTGCAAAGGTTGAGGTTGCAAAAAGAAAGGTAGCAATGGATAAACAAATGATCGTTTTCATAATTTTTTATTTTAATCTGTTAAGGAAACAGGTATAAAAGTAAAAGAGATCAAATGTGATACAAAATGAATTGTTATCGCCGGTAATGCAGTACAGAAGAGGGTTTCGTTAATGTAACGTTAATGAAAGTGACGAAGCATTGTATTAAGAAATCGAAAGAAGGATTTTAAATGTTGAAGCGGCATTGATTAAATTCAAGAGAAGGAAATACAAACCGATTTTTTTTAAATAATTAAGGATAGATGGTTTTTTTATCATAATGCAATTGATGATTTTAATATTGTTGATAAAAATAAGATGCACGCCACGTAGAGTTTGGGCCTAAAATGCTTGAAATTACTCCTAAAACACGGGGGGCCTTTCTATAAACCTTTTAGGTTTTAGTAACTTCGCAGCATGCAATTATATTTAGAGGGATTGAATGATCAACAACGAGAAGCGGTATTACATCGCGACGGTCCGATCATGATAGTGGCCGGTGCAGGAAGCGGTAAAACAAAGGTTCTAACTACTCGCATCGCCCATCTTTTAGCCACTGGCGTGGATGCATTTAATATACTCGCGCTTACGTTTACAAATAAGGCAGCCGCAGAAATGAAGGAACGGGTAGAGCGAATTCTTGGAAATAATGAAGCCAGAAATTTATATATCGGCACCTTTCATTCCGTTTTTGCAAGGATACTTCGTGCCGAAGCTGAAAAACTTGGGTATCCCAGAAACTTTACGATCTATGACACTGATGATGCAAAAAGTGTAGTAAAAACTGTGGTGAATGAATTGAACCTGGACGATAAACACTACAAACCGAATACTATTTACAATAGAATTTCGTCTGCTAAAAATGGATTGATCACGCCATCAGAATACATAAACGATTATGGTTTGCAGCAGGAAGATATGCGTTCAAACAGGCCGATGACCGGGCAGATTTATGACGCCTATTGCAAGCGGTGTTTTAAAAATGGAGCAATGGATTTCGACGATCTTCTGCTGAAATTTTATTTGTTGTTAAATACGCATCCTGAAAGCCTGAGCAAATACCAGCGTAAGTTTAAATATATAATGATCGATGAGTACCAGGATACCAACACTGCCCAATACCAGATCATTAAATTGCTAGGAGCAATGCATGAAAATGTGGCCGTTGTAGGCGACGATGCTCAAAGCATTTATAGTTTTCGCGGTGCCACGATCGAAAATATTTTGCAGTTTCAGAAGGATTATGATGAGGTAAAAATTGTTTTGCTGGAACAAAACTATAGGAGCTCGCAAAGTATTCTTCATGTAGCAAATAATGTAATTGCCAACAATAAAGGCCAGCTTCCTAAAAAATTATGGACAAGTAATGCTGAAGGTGAAAAAATAAAATTAGTGCGCACTGCTACTGACAATGATGAGGGCAAATATGTGGCAGACGCCATCCAGGAGCAAAAACTACGAAACCATCACAGGAATAGTGATTTTGCTATTCTTTATAGAACAAATGCTCAAAGCAGGAGTTTCGAGGAAAGCCTTCGGCGAATGAATATTGCCTATAGGATTTATGGCGGAATTAGCTTTTATCAAAGGAAAGAAATTAAGGATTTTTTGAGCTACCTGCGGGTAATAATGAACCCGGGAGATGAGGAAGCGTTGAAGCGGATCATAAATTTTCCGGCCCGCGGCATTGGCAAAACGAGCGTAGAAAAGGCGGTTCTCTATGCCAATCAACAGAACATTTCCATGTGGAATGTGCTGGAGCGCGCCGCAGAATTTGGATATAAAGCTTCGACGCTTGAAATCATTACCAACTTTGTAATTATGATAAAAATGTTTCAAAGTGAATTGCAGAAAAAAAATGCTTACGATCTTTCAATACTGGTTGGTAAAAATACAAGTCTTGTAAAAGAGCTTTTTAATGATAAGACAGTTGAAGGTCTTGCCAGGTATGAAAACCTGCAGGAATTGCTCAACTCAATAAAAGAATTTACTGAAACGCCGACTGAAGATGGGGAATTACTGGACAAAAGCCTTGGAAGCTATTTACAACAAATAACGCTGCTTACCGATGCTGATGATGATAAAGGCGAAGCAGATGTGGTTAAACTAATGACGATACATGCCGCAAAAGGATTGGAATTTCCTGTGGTTTTTGTGGGCGGCCTCGAGGAAACCTTGTTCCCTAATGCAATGTCCATCAACACAAGAGAAGAACTTGAAGAAGAAAGAAGATTGTTTTACGTAGCTATTACACGGGCAAAACAAAGATTGTGGCTCACCTATGCAAACACCCGATACCGGTTTGGAAACCTTACTCAAAATGATCCAAGCAGGTTTATAGATGAACTTCCGGAAGAGCGGATAGACCGTGCGTTCTCCGGTGGTAATATGCGTAATAATCAATCAACCAATCACTGGAATCCTTTCGATAAATCAAAATCTGATTTTGGAAGGCAAAGTACCCAGGAAAGAAGGCCTGCCACGGAGAAACCGGCTTATCTTATCAATTCTCAGGCAATTAAAATAAAGGAGCATGTGCCATCCATAGGCTTCGCTCCGAGTGACACTAGCAATTTGCAAACCGGGCAAAAGATAGAACATCAAAAATTTGGCTTTGGCGAAGTAATTAAGATGGAGGGAGCTGCGCATAACCCCGTGGCTACTGTAAAATTTGAGTTTAACGGTGAAAAGAAGATCATGCTGAATTATGCCAAGTTGAGGATTGTAGAATAATTCCAGAAAGAATAATTGCTTTATTAATAATCGTCTATTGCTTTCATTGAGTGGCTTTTTCGTCTTTAATCTTTACCTTTGTAACTTAATTTTTTTTATGATTAAAACAGGCAACCCGGTAATTAG
>JBBRSV010000118.1:0-15071 GCA_038245055.1 Chitinophagales bacterium
CGACGAACTAAGTATGACAGAAACGGAAAGCATGCAGTTGATCACTTCTATGATCAATAAGGCTAAGAATCGTTTTAATGAAACAGGGTTTTTATATCTTCTTTGGGGCTGGGTGGTATTGTCCTGTTGTGTAATTCAGTTCGTCGCGATGTATTTTTTTGATATTCAAAATGCCTATTACGTTTGGTACCTTACCTGGCTGGTTCTAATTTTCCAAACATTTTTTTTGCGTAAAAAAAGGAAACAAATAAACGTACGAACTTATACTGATGATATAAATAAATTCGTTTGGATCGTATTTGGCATTTGCAGTATCCTGCTTGTATTTATACTAATTCAATTAAGAAAATACGAAGTGATCAATCCCGTTATCCTGGTGATGTACGGGATGCCTACTTTTTTATCTGGAATAATTTTAAAGTTTAAACCGCTGGTAATTGGAGCAATATGCTGTTGGGTATTTGCAATAATTTCACCTTTCATCAATGTTGATTTTCATTTACTACTCATCGCTGGTTCCATCATCGCTGGCTGGATTATTCCCGGCTATCTCTTAAAAGCAAAATATAAAAAAGACAACTGAAATGGAAGAAAAAAATCTTTCTGGCGAAGAAAGCATGCAACTGATTACAAAGATGATCGGGCAGGCTAAAAACCAATATTACGAAAGTGGCCTTGGTGCATTGTTGTGGGGCTTTACTAATTTTATTTGTTTCACACTTGCTTATTTTGATGCAACTTCAACCTGGTTTAAGCTTCCCTTTAATCCTTTCTATCTCATGTTTATTACTTTTATTTTGCAGTTTTATTTTGACCGAAAAGAAAGAAAATATAAACGGACCGTAACCTATAAAGATGAAGCACATAAATATGTTTGGCTTGCATTTGGCATAAGTGTTTTGATATTAACCATTGCCGGCGGCATAGCTGATATTGGTTACATTGTGTTGCCGCTTCTTTTATTGTTATTTGGGCTTCCTACATTTATTTCCGGATGCATAAGTAAATTTCCACCGTTTATTATCGGAGGTATGGTTTGCTGGATATTGTGCATAGTTGCTTTTTTTTACCAATCAGACTTTACCTATTTATTGGTAGCATCCGGTGCGGGAGTTGCATGGATTATTCCGGGCTTTATTTTAAGGGTTAGGTTTTATAAGAATATAGCAAATAAAAATAATGGATTTTAAAGAACTCGATCCCATATTACATTCGCAACTACGCCTTGCCGTTATGTCGCTTCTTATAAGTGTAAAGGAGGCTGAGTTTACTTTTTTAAAAGAAAAAACCAATGCAACTGCTGGCAATTTAAGCGTGCAGATAACCAAACTAAAAGATGCCGGTTACATAGATATTATAAAACAATTCAATAATAATTACCCGCAAACCATTTGCAAAATTAATAGTACCGGCATTGCTGCGTTCGAAAATTATGTGAAGGCTCTTCAAACTTACATGACCTTATAAATTGATGCACACCCTAAATTTTTTCAAGGTCATTTATTAAAAGAAACTGCCCTGTCCGGGGCAGCCTTGAATTGTCCATAGTGAAAAATATCCTATTGTTTTGTGATTTTTTGAGTGATTCTTTTAGTGCCGGAAATGAATTGAATAAAATAATTTCCAGAAGGGAATTTTGAAAGCTGATCAAATAAAATATTATTAACTCCAGCGATTACCCGCACATTTTCCGTCAACATTTCTTTGCCTTGAATGTTGAAAATCCTTGCAATAATATTTTCATTGGCCGCCCATTCAATAGTTATGTTTAAAGAACTGGTAAACGGATTTGGCGAAGCCGTTATTTGATCGCCCGCGCTTTTAAGTTTTAATGATAACACTTTTGAATACGTTCCTTTACCATCTATATCAATTTGTTTTATCCTGTAATAAATTATTGGAGCTATAACCGGAAATACATTATCAATAAATGAATAAGAATGAAATAAAGAAGTGGTTCCGTTTCCGGATATAGAAGCTACTTCATTAAAAATATTTCCATCAACGCTTCTCTCGATCTTATATTTATCACAATTAATTTCCTGTGAAGTAGCCCAATTAAGTTTCACTTTATTATCGGGTAGTAATGCTGCGGCGAATGAAACCAAAGTAACCGGCAACGGCCCTGCTTCGGGATTTATAATAGCTGTTCCATCATCAACAAATTTTACATTGGCATCTGATTGAGCTTTAATTCTTGCAATGTTCATTATTGAAGGAACACGGTTTCCAATGCCTGGATCATTTACCCTTACTTTAAATTGTACTTCGTAAGTTTCGTTGGCAGCCAAAGTTCCGCCAACGCTGCCATTTGCGCCAGCACCGATTCTAAATATCACTGTTTTTATTGTGCCGTTTGAAATGTATTCTGCAGCATCATCTCCTTTGTTATCGGTTTGAATACCCGGTAATATTCCGGGTGCAGATATGATGTTTAAGGAGTTTGGAACATAAGTAACTGATGAAGGCAACGTATCAGTTATTATAGTTGAATTTGCATTTCCGAGGCCGCTGTTTTCTCCTTTAAGTGTGTAGGTAAGAATTTCGTTTGGCTCGCCAAGATGATTATTATTTTCATCGCGAACTGTTTTATCGAGGGTAATAGTGGGATCTTTCATTTTAATTGTAAAGGCAAATAAGCCTGGAAAATATTTATCAGCTTCTGTACCAAATTCAAGCATTACCGAATTGGCATTAGGCATAATGCCATACCCTGTTCCAATATCAAACTGATCAATATCAACTCCCATTTGATTGGTATAATTCGGATATTTTTTTGTTACATGCACGCCGTTATCTGTAATCGTCCCGTTCCACATATTATCTGCCGGGTTGGTTGCATTTGAAAATAAATTTGAATTTATTTTCAAATAATCCTTATTCAAATTAGCGTCGCCTTCCCACGCCAAAACGCCCATTTTTGCGTCTCCCGGCGCTAACGAACCCGATGGTACATCCAACCCTGTTAATGTAACCGTTGTAGATAAAGGGTTACCGTTACTATATACTTGCTCAAAGCCATCGTACAACCGAATGCTGTTATAGTTGATATTATTGTTTGCGTAAACAACTACAATGCACCATCCACCATGATTTCCACCATCAGATACCGGTCCCGTACTTAAAGGCGCATTGCCAACTTCGTAAGTGCCTGATCCGTTGTTTTTTATTAAGTCTGTTATGTCCGCATATGCCTGGTATTGCGTATATCCTGTAACGATCACCGTTTTGTCAATTCCTAAGGCAGTTACATTAGCATAAATTCCATTCGTGCCTTTCCTTATCTTAATGGTTTTATTTGAATCGGCAGAAAGATCGTACTCTGCATTTTTTATTCGCCCGCCCCAATATAGCCGCGCCAGCGTAATGGTATTCGTTCCGGCTGGTAGTACCAAATCCGAAGAAGATGAATTTCTTGTAACGCTTCCGAAGCCAGTACTTCCATCAATGTCGATATGCTGCATATTTTCGTTGTCATTTCCATAAATGCTGTTCCCGGTTGCACTGTTATCATTCATTTTTAGAATGTTTACGGTGTCCTTATTAATGATGTGCAAAAGCGTATTGCCAAACATTGCCGTACCACCTTTTATATTATCAGAGTAAACAAGATTGTAACTTCTGAATTGCGAAAAAGCATTTGAAAGGGTAAAAAAATTGAAATATAAAACTCCTACCAGGATTATTTTATTCTTATTAAAAATGTTTTTTGCGGAAGCGGTGTTCATTCAATTTATTGTTGATATAATAAAATTGTTCTTCTTTTTATTGGCTTTGAAAGGACCGGGAATAATGAATAAGTGCAAAAAAATTTGCTGGTAGAAATATATTTCACCTGGCCCCCGGATAAATGACATTAAAAAATAACAGGAAGCCTGCCCGGTTGGTAAGTGCAGAAATAACAACCTTCTTCGCAATGCTTTTGAATGATTGTTTTTCCCCAAGTGCAAAACCTAGAGAACCTAACGTAAATGCGCGGTCAACGAGACGTGTTAGATGAAATCCGTCCGTAAACCCAACAGCAAATGTTGTAGAGCCGAAAAATGCGGGACGCTTATCACCCTGGTCAAAATTTTTGTATTTATTTTTCCAGGAATTTGCATAGTACCAAAAAGATGTTCCTCTTCCTAATTCATGATGCATGATTGCCTGGTTTACACCATCGGCACACCCGGAAATAAGCTGGCAGCTATACATCAAAATATCTTTTTTTGTAACAGGATTTTTGAAATTAATAGTATGTGCTTTTTGATAAGAATTTATTTGCGCACCGCAGAAGCAGGGCAATAAAATTATTAAGACGAATAAGAGTTTCACTTTCATAATGCAGTTTATTTATGAGTTGTTTTTATGTCGACTATTTTTTATTTTATCTAAAAGCGATGAACGAATCAGCCCGAATAATTAATTAATCAAATTCTTATGAAAGGAAATTTGGAATGGTATAGTCAACCATTATAAATGCGAAAAAAATAAGCATTTGATTTTCGAAGATATTGTAAAGGGAATTGAAGGAATCTTGTGGAATATTTCCTAAGGGTTGGAAGTGCAAAGTTAGAAATCATTTTGAATAATCATAATATTTTCATTTTTAATTTTAAAACACTTTCATTTTTTTATAGAAGCACACATTGATTTAATAGAATCTCAATTAAAAAAATGTAAGAACGCTATTTGTATTTAGTTGTGTGAAAAGCATTTTTTTATTGAAAAAAAATGCCTAACGACCAAGAAATCATTTTAAGATTTTAAATTAAAAATTTGTTGCGAGGCTTTTTTTGCGGGGAACCAGGAGGCAGCAAAAGCAATGATGATAGCGGTAAGAGCCACTAAAATAAAATCGGTGAGTACCATTCTTACTGGGAAATAATCTATAAGAAAAGAGTTGCCAACCAGTTTTATTATTTTAAATTTTAGTTGTAACAAACAGATGATGAATGCAAGAAAAATACCAACTCCCGCGCCGGTAAAAGCAAGCAACAATCCTTCACTCAAAAATATCTTTTTTATTAGACTTTTGTCCGCACCAAGAGATTGTAAAACACTTATGTCTTTTCTTTTTTCAAGAACCAACATCGTTAATGCGCCCACCATATTAAATGCAGCGATGATTAGAATCAGCGTAAGCACGGCATATATTACCCATTTTTCCAACCGCATAGATTGATATAAACTTGCATTTTGTTGAAACTTGGTAAGGACTTTATATTTTGTTCCTAACTGTTTTTGTAACTCTTTTGTAAAACTTTGATCACTTTTAGGATCTATCAACGAAATTTCGACGGCACTAAATTCATCTGGCGCATAATTCATTTGTTGCTTTACAAAATCAATATTTGTAATCGCATATTTGTTATCAAAATCCTGTTGAATTTCAAAACTACCAGAAGTGTTTGCATTGCCTTCGCTTAAGGCTGCAAGAGGATTTGTATTAGCAGGGGATGTTTTTTTAGCGAGAAATACAGTAATGGGAAATAAATTTGTTTCTGCGTTAACGCCTATGGCGCTTTCAATGCCAGAGCCAAGAATAAGCTTTGGATGATCAAGAGTGCCAGGGTTAAAAACGCCATGATGCATTTCTTTTGGAACGCCTGAAACTTTAGAATAATTATTGTCGACACCTTTTAATAAAACCGGCGTAAGCTGCTCTCCGTTTTGTAATAACGCTTTGTCTTCTGCAATTAAAGAAACTCCTTTTACTCCGTTTAATTGATGGATGGATTGAATTTGTTGTGGCGTTAAAAATATCGTTTTGCCTTTTGCAGGAATCACCTTTACATCTGCATAAAAATTAGAATACAGCGACTGCACCAATCCCTCAAAACCATTAAAAACACTTAAAACCAAAATCTGGCACATGGTAGAAAATGCAATAACACCAGTTGTAACCCATGAAATTATATTAATAGCATGTGTACTTTTTTTTGCTTTAAAATATCGCCAGGCAAATTTTAAATACATGCATTGATAATTAAATAGAGCAAATGTTTAGTTGATTAAAATTTTGAGTTAGATGAGAAACAGCTACTCTTTTTTATCTTCTTTTTTAATATTATCAAGCAACTCTTCAATTTTAAAAACATAATCCAATGTATCATCTATGTAAAATGTAAGTTGCGGAATACTTCTTAGCTGGTGACGAACCCTGTTGCCCAACCCGCCCCTGATTTCACTGCTTCTGTCTTTTATTTTTCCGAGTGCAACTTCCGGATCTTTCACCTGGAAAAAACTAACGTATATCCTTGCTTCGTACAAGTCTGGCGTTATTTTTACAGATGCTATTGAAACCATTCCTCCTTCCAGCATGTTGAGTCCCATTCTCAAAAAGATTTCATTTAATTCCTTCATAATCACGCCGGCTACCTGCTTTTGCCTTTTACCTTCTGTCATTTTATTAAATTATTGATCTTTGTAAAATTAGTTACTTTGCCTCTATTACTATTTATTAGTCATTTCAACCTCATTGATGAAGAGTTTACGTGTTATTTTCCGATATGTTTCTAAATATCCTAAATTAATTTTTGCATACTTTAGTTTTAACGTTATTTCCAACCTATTTTCTGTTATTTCCCTCGGTTTATTAAGTCCTTTTTTACTGTTGATTTTCAAGAAGAATGATACACTTGCAGCTGTTAGCAACAATACCAGTTATTTTTCAAGGCTCAACCCGGTGAATCTTTTAAAGGTATGGCTATACGAAATGATCAAAACGCCAAATGGTGAAATAAAGGCGCTTGCAGTGATTTGCTTAATGGTGCTTTTTGCAATTATTTTAAAGAATGTTTTTTTATACCTGTCTATTTTTTATATCACGCCTATTCGAAGTTCGATAATCAATGATATGCGAACAAGAATGTTTAAAAAAATTCTTGCACTGCCAATTGGTTATTTTAATGACCAGAAAAAAGGAGATATCATGAGCCGCCTCACCAACGATCTTGGTGAGGTAGAAAGTTCCATCGTTAATTTATTAGAAACAATATTTCGCGAGCCGGTAACCATATTATTGTTCCTGATTTACATGATTATTTTAAGTCCGCAACTCACGCTTTTTTTAATTCTTTTCCTTCCTTTTTCCGGTTTGATCATTGGCAGAATTGGACGTTCGCTCAAGAAGCAAAGTACCCGCGTGCAAGAGAAGTTAGGATCCATCTTGTCAACTATTGATGAGACTTTAGGGGGCATTCGCATCATAAAAGGTTTTAACGCTGAGAAGAAGCAATACAAAAAATTTGTTACGCAAAATGATGAACTCTTCATTATAAAAAACAAAGCAAACCGGCGCCGGGATTTGGCTTCGCCGGTAAGTGAAGTGTTGGGTGTTACAGCAATTGTTTGCGTGTTGTGGTTTGGCGGCAGGCTAGTTTTAAAAAATTCTTTTCTTGATCCCGGAGATTTCATTGCATACATCGTAATTTTTTCACAGGTAATTCAACCGTTGAAATCATTGTCTGCCGCGGCTTATAATATAAGAAAAGGTTCGGCGAGTGTAGAAAGAATTGAGCACCTTATAAATGAAAATGTGTCCATTAAGGAAATAGCCCACCCGATAAAACTGGAAGAGTTTACATCTACTATTGAATTTAGAAATGTTTCGTTTTCTTATGAAGATAAAATGGTGTTGGAAGATATAAATCTTGTAATTGAAAAAGGAAAAACTATCGCATTAGTTGGCTCGTCAGGAGCCGGCAAAAGCACATTAGTTGATCTTGTTCCGCGCTTTCATGATGTTGTAAAAGGAGAATTGCTCATTGATGGAATAAATATAAAGGAATACTCGCTGGAATCTTTGCGCTACCAAATGGGCATTGTTACGCAGGAAGCCATTTTATTTAATGATACCATTGCCAACAATATTTCTTTGGGCATGGACGATGCCAGCCCCGAACAAATTGAGCAGGCCGCTAAAATAGCCAATGCCCATAATTTTATTTTACAAAAGGAAAACGGCTATGAGACAAATATTGGCGAACGTGGCAATAAGTTAAGCGGGGGCGAAAAGCAGCGTGCAACTATCGCGAGGGCTGTTTTAAAAAATCCATCTATTTTAATACTGGATGAGGCGACATCTTCGCTGGATACAGAAAGTGAGAGGCTGGTGCAGGATGCTATATATAATTTAATGAGTAACAGAACCAGTATCGTTATCGCTCACAGGTTAAGTACAATTCGCCATGCAGATGAAATAGTTGTGTTGAGAAAAGGGAAGATTGTGGAGCGCGGTACACATATGAGCTTGATGGCCACTGAAAGTTTTTATAAAAAATTAGTTAATATGCAGGAGGTTCGATAGCCTATATAAAACGAAATTTTGATAGTAGATACCGTCTTTTTCGGTTTGCGTGCTTAACTTAATTTACCTTTTCAAAAAGCTTTCTTGCATGTAAAGCAAAAAAAAAGAGAACAATTTCTTGTCCTCTTCAAATTATTGATCTAATAAAATTATTTTGCAATACCCATTTTTGCCTCTATTGATAAAGTTGCATGAGGTACCGCTCTCAGGCGCGCTTTGTCAATTAATTTGCCCGTAACGCGGCAAATTCCATAGGTTTTGTTTTCAATACGCATCATTGCTTTTTCAAGGTGATCAATAAAAGTGATCTGCCGGCTTGCCATTTGGCTCAATTGTTCTCTTTCCATACTCAAGCTTCCATCTTCCATTGTCATGTAGCGATTATCAGTATCATCTCCGCCCATTTCATCTTTACGAGTAATAAGTCCCTGCAAATAACCAAGCTCTTTTTTTGCAGTTTCTAATTTTCTTGCAATTAGCTCTTTAAATTCATTCAATTCATTGTCGCTGTAACGCATTGAAGGTCCACTATTTTCTTCCGGCGCCTGATCCAAAACAGATTTAATAAACTGGGGCTCATATTTACGCGCCTTTTCAGTATTAGTTTTGGGCATTACGAAAGGTTTATCTGATTTTTTCTTTGCCACCTTGTTTTGATTTGCCTTCGAAAGAGCTTTCTTTAATTCTTTTTGATGGTCATTTATATTAACTACCGGAGTCTTTGAAGCCGCTTTATCAGCCGGTTTTTGAGTAGCTACTGATTTAATTACTTTAGATTTTTTTGCCAAAGGGACAGTATTCTTCACAGGCTCAACAGTTTTTTTTGCTGCCGCAGCCGGTTTTTTAGCAATAAGTTTTTTGTTGGGTGTAGACAATTTTTTGGGTTCTGCCTTTTTCACACCAGGCTTAGCAGATTTTTTAGCCGGTGAAGATTTTATAATAGGTTTAGCATTCTTTTTTAAGGGTGCGATATTTTTTGGCGAAGCTTTTTTATTTGTAACAGTTTTCTTAGCTGAAGGTTTTTTTGAAGTTGACTTCTTTTGCACGCTTTTAGTAGCCGCCACCTTTTTTGGTGCTACAGCTGCTTTTTTTACAACAACTTTTTTACTCGTTGATTTTTTTGCAACTGGGGTTGACTTTTTTTTAATGGTAGCCATACGTTATTTTCCTTTTTTTGTTACTGTTACTGTTAAAGAGTGATTGTTTACATCAATTGTGATGCCACCAGCAAATTTTGGAACAAAATCAAGTTGATCTGCCAAAATTTCGGCGCAAATATAAGAATAAAATTGAGTAACTGAAAGCCTCGCCACCTCATTTTCTACAATTTTTACGAGTATTTTGTCAGTTAAAGCAAAATTACTCTCCTTTCTAAGCGTTTGAATACGATTTATGAATTCCCGGGCAAAACCTTCATTTACCAATTGTTCCGTTAAGACAATATCCAGGGCAACTGTCAAATTGCCCTTTACAGCAACTTCAAAGCCGGGGATTTCATTGGTGAACACTTCGATATCCTCGGCTGATATATAAAGCGGTTCTTCGTTTTCCAATTCGAAATCCGGGTTTAGCAAATAGCTACCATCTTGCACCTTTGTAATGGCAGCGTCATCAAGCTCCTGTATCTTAGAAGCAGCCCACTTCATTTTTGCGCCCATTTTTTTGCCAAGCGTCTTAAAATTTGCCTTTGCTTTCTTTTTGATAAAATCATTATTTGCATCCAAAAGCTCCACCTCTTTAATATTGGTTTCAGACTTTATAATTTCTTCTACCATTTTGATTTTATCTGCAAAAGAAGCATCTATTACAGGAATTATTACTCTTTGTAAGGGCTGCCTTACTTTTATGCCGACCTGGCCGGAAGGCAAAATTACTTTTTTGCGCAATGAGAGGATCAAAGAAGAAATATCCTGCGCCATTTGCATGCGTTCTTCCAAATCTACGTCCAGGCTATTTTCATTTTGCTTTGGAAAATCCGTAAGATGAACCGATTCAACTGAAAACTGCTCTGTTATTTTATTTAGGTTCGTAAACAGCCAATCGGAAAAAAATGGAGCTATCGGCGCTATCAACCTGCTTACAACCTGCAAACATTCATATAAAGTTTGATAGGCGCAAATTTTATCATGCTCATAGTTGCCTTTCCAAAACCTCCTGCGAGAGAGCCTCACGTACCAGTTGCTTAAATGTTCATCCACAAAATTTTCAATAGCGCGGCCAGCCTGTGTTGGTTCAAAATCATCCATACTTTTTGAAACAACCGTAATAAGAGAATTTAATGAAGATAAAATCCATCGATCAATCTCAGGCCTTTGGTCCGCCGGAATATATATTTCGTTGAAAACAAAACCATCAACGTTTGCATATAAAGCAAAAAACTGGTAAGTGTTGTACAGCGTACCGAAGAATTTGCGCTGAACCTCTTTGATGCCCTCGAGATCAAATTTTAAACTATCCCACGGCGACGCGTTGGTAACCAGGTACCACCGCGTAGCATCCGCCCCAAAAATTTCAAGCGTTTCAAAAGGGTCAACCATGTTTCCCAGGCGCTTGCTCATCTTCACCCCGTTTTTATCAAGCACGAGCCCATTGCTTACCACGGTTTTAAATGCAACGCTATCAAATAGCAAAGCGCCAAGTGCATGCAATGTATAAAACCAGCCCCTGGTTTGATCAACGCCTTCTGCAATAAAATCAGCCGGAAAATTTCTTTTAAATTCTTCTTTATTTTCAAAAGGAAAATGCCATTGTGCATACGGCATGGCGCCACTATCGAACCAAACATCAATTAAATCGGAAACCCTTTTCATCGGCAATCCTTTTTCTGAAACAAGGATAATGTCATCTACAAAAGGTTTGTGAAGGTCTGAAGTAATATTCTCTATAAAATTTTGAACACTTTTAGAATTAGGTTCAGCAACCGGCACATGCATAAAACCCGCGTCTATTGCAGTTTTTATTTCGTCCTTTAATTCAGCAATGGAACCTATGCACTTTTCCTCTTCGCCATCATCAGTGCGCCAAACCGGTAACGGAGTTCCCCAAAAGCGACTGCGGCTTAAATTCCAATCCACCATATTCTCCAGCCAATTTCCAAATCTACCTGTGCCGGTCGAGGCAGGTTTCCAGTTGATCGTATTGTTCAACTCTATCATTCTGTCTTTTACTGCGGTAGTTTTTATAAACCATGCATCTAATGGATAGTAAATGATTGGCTTATCAGTTCTCCAGCAATGGGGATAATTGTGTTCATATTTTTCCACTTTGAAAGCACGGTTCTCCTTTTTTAATTTTACAGATATATCTACGTTAACGTCGCTGTAATGCGGATCATCCTTGTAATCTTTTACGTACCTGTCGCTGAATTCTCCAACTCCTTCAATAAACTTCCCTTCCTTATCAACGAGTGTTAAAATGCCCAGGTTATTTTTTTTGCCTGCCCTGTAATCATCTGCTCCAAAAGCTGGCGCTGTATGCACAATACCTGTTCCATCTTCAGTGGTAACAAAATCCCCGGTTATTACTTTGAAAGGATCGGCATCGGGAGTTATTTCACGAATTTTTTCCAAAGTGTTTGCTTCTGACGGAAGCAGTTGTTCATATTCAACACCTTCAATTTCTTTTCCGCTAAAAGAGGCCAATATTTTCCATGGAACATGTTTTGCTGTTTCGTCATATGCTTCAAAATTCCCATTCTCCATCTCCTTTTTAAAATATTTTGAAACAAGCGCACTGGCAAGTATAACGTTAACGGGTAAGTGCGTATATGGGTTGAAAGTCTTGACCAATACATATTCGATTTTTGGGCCTACCGTTAGTCCAAGGTTCGACGGAAGCGTCCATGGCGTTGTAGTCCAAGCAACAAAGAAAAATTCTTCGGTCAATAATTCATCTCGGTCAATTTGTTGAAACCATTTTTTACCTGAAATTGTCTCATTGAGTATTTTAAACATCGCTACTATACTCGTGTCTTTTACATCCTTATAAGTTCCTGGCTGGTTAAGTTCGTGTGAACTAAGGCCTGTACCCGCGGCTGGTGAATAAGGTTGAATACTAACGCTTTCATAGAGGTAGCCTTTTTTATATAATTCCTTTAAGCACCACCAAAGTGTTTCAATATAGTTATTTTCAAAAGTGATATACGGATGGTCAAGATCTACCCAGTAGCCCATTTTTTGTGTAAGCTCATCCCATTTATCTTTAAACTTAAGCACCTCCCTTCTACAAGTTGCATTGTACTCTTCGACACTTATTTTTTTTCCAATATCTTCTTTTGTAATACCTAATAACTTTTCTACACCTAATTCTACCGGTAAGCCATGCGTGTCCCAGCCACCTTTACGTTTTACCTGGAAACCCTGCATTGTTTTGTATCGGCAAACAAGATCTTTAAGCGTTCTAGAAATCACATGGTGAATGCCGGGCATTCCGTTTGCGCTCGGTGGCCCTTCATAAAAAACAAAGGCAGGGTTACCCTCGCGGTTGGTAATGCTTTTTTCAAACGTTTTTTCTTTTTCCCAAACTGCGAGGACCTCGCTTGCGACATTTGTTAGGTTCAATTGGCTGTATTCGGGGTATTTTTTCTTCATTTTGTTATCCTTTCAAGCACTATAATTAAAAAAGATTGCAAAGGTAATAAATTAACAACCTCCAATAGATGCGTGAGCTAATTTGCTTTGCAACTACCAATGCACTTTAAATTGAATTTGTAATCATTGCGTGCTTACTACAGTAAGTCAACTCAAAATCAAAAAATTATCATAAAAAGAATTTCCTTTCAAACACACATACTTGAATTTGCACTTTCCCTTTGCGGTAAAATTTCTCACCCAACATTTGGCACAATATTAGACCGATGCTAATTGCTCTACACATAATTATATTCTTATAAAAAGAATATAATGGCCGTTGCTAACGGAAAACCCCTGATAATTTTTCTGAAGGGCTTAAGAATCTTAAATGTGTAGTGATTTAAATATCATGAAAGGCTTTTGCTGGCAAGATTTTATTAGGGAAGGGCGGAGGAAATTATTTCTTCGCCCTTTTAAATTTTTCTAATTGCAGTAAAAATATTTAGAAAGAAAAGCTTTTACAAGCATCGATTGTAGCATCAAGTTCTGTTTCCGTTAAGGCATTACTTAGAAACCAACTTTCATATCCTGATGGTGGAAGATAAATCCCACTATCCAACATATGATGGAAAAATTTATTAAACAATGAAAAGTCAGCTTTAGAAGCGGTATCAAAATCAATAACATCGTGATCACAAAAATGAAGGCTCATCATGCTCCCCATTTGGTTAATGCGGTGCGGGATCTTTTTATTTTCTAACACCTCATGAATACCGTTTGCGAGGTATTTCGTTTTGCGATCGAGCTCCTCATAAACCGCCGGATTATTTTTTAATTCAGTTAGCATCGTAAATCCTGCTATCATCGCAATGGGATTACCACTTAATGTACCTGCCTGGTAAACATTTCCTAACGGAGCAATATGTTGCATGATTTCTTTTTTACCTCCAAATGCTCCAACCGGAAGTCCACCGCCAATTACCTTTCCATAAGTTACCAGGTCAGCATTTATTTTCAATCTTTCCTGGGCGCCACCTTTTGCAAGCCGAAAACCAGTCATCACTTCATCAAAAATGTAAACAATATTATTTTCATCACATAACTTTCGCAATCCTTCCAAATAGCCAGGCTGCGGAAGAATACACCCCATATTTCCAACAACCGGCTCAATAATAATTGCCGCGATCCCATCTTTATTTTCAAGTATTAATTTTTCTACTGCCGGCAAATTATTATAAGGAGCAGTTATTGTATCATTTGCGACGCCCGCTGTTACTCCGGGCACAGTTTGAATATTTAGTGTTGCCATTCCGCTTCCGGCTTTTACCAAAAAACAATCGGCATGGCCGTGATAGCAACCTTCGAATTTGATAATTTTATTTTTCCCCGTGTAGCCTCTAGCCAACCTAACGGCACTCATACACGCCTCGGTGCCGCTGCTTACCATACGGATTAAATCTATATTTGATACCATGCTTTTTATGAGCTCTGCCATTTCAATTTCCAGTTCTGTTGGTGTTCCAAAAGAAGTAGATTGAGCGGCTTTGTCTTGTATAGCTTTCACTACAGGCTGATAGGCGTGGCCAAGTATCATTGGTCCCCACGAATTGATATAATCTACGTATTGATTTCCATCCTCGTCAAATAGGTAAGCGCCCCTTGCTGATTTGATAAACAGGGGAGTGCCGCCAACACTTTTGAAAGCCCTTACCGGGGAATTAACACCGCCGGGAATTGACTGTTGAGCGCGTGCAAAAAGTTGTTGACTTTTAGAAATATTCATAATGTAAAAAGGGAATTAATTTAAAATAAAAAGAGCATGTTATTACGATAATAACTTCACTGCATCCTTGGCAAAATAAGTAGCAATTAAATCAGCGCCTGCTCGTTTTATTGAACTAAGGCATTCAACAATTGCTTTGTCTTCATTGATCCAGCCCATTTTGGCTGCTGCTTTTATCATGGCGTATTCTCCGCTTACATGGTAGGCACTAACGGGAAGGGTTACACTATTTTTGACCTCACGTATAATATCGAGATAAGCCAGGGCAGGCTTCACCATAATAATGTCGGCGCCTTCCTCTTCATCAAGTTTTGCTTCTTTAACTGCTTCTATCCGGTTGGTAAAGTTCATTTGATATGTTTTTTTGTCTCCAAAGCCGGGTGCAGAATCCAGCGCATCCCGGAAAGGCCCATAAAAACAAGAG
>JBBRSV010000119.1:0-14794 GCA_038245055.1 Chitinophagales bacterium
ACTAATGGTATTAAAACTTTTAGCTTGTTTGAGGTAAGTATCAAAAGAATTTCTAAATACATCCAACTTATTTCTTTCTATTTCATGTTGAATTTGCTGAGTTACAAAAATTCGCTCTCCCAATGCCTTGATTGTTTTTAAAAGCTTTTTATATTCAGAATGATTACTGTCATAGAAACGCAGGTAAATATTACTATCAATATAAAGTAACTGTTTCATAAAAAAATGCAACGAACGACAGTTGGTCTAAGAACATCCTTTGTTCATCAAATATAATTAAAATTCAAAGTCCTTGCAGGCATAGGATTAAGTAATTTGATTTTAAATATTTATAAGTTTTGGGGGAAAGAATATTGCAAAAGAGGTTCTCTTTCAAACTAAGTACAATGGACGTTTGTTATGCGTATAATTTCTGCCACCTACTTAAAGATAAAGAATGATTAGCTCATTTATAAATTCATCTTTATCGCTAACGCTAATCATGGCTATTACGCACTATAAAATCAATTAGTGGCCGATTGACTTATTCATTGCTTAAGAGATGTTCAAAAAAATCATGTGTATTCATTTTCGTAAGGGTGTGTTATAATAACTGCCAAAATTTTATTTGAATTATTAGTCTTATCGGATGCCTTCAAAATTGGATGGAAACTTAATTTCTTCCATAGTAACCTTTTTAAAAGAATGGATGTTGGATCGTACCCCTAAAAGATTAAATAAATAAAACGGATCCTCATTGAAAGCGTCATAATCCCTTTTCAATATTACTCCCAGTTGATCCACCCTTCTAATGTATTCTGGATCTATTCTGCTTAGAGTATCTTTTGCTTTTAGCTTATAGATATATAGCAACAAATTATAGCAGGTGGTAAACTGGCCACAAGCTATGATACAGGCTTCCTTATGCTTACTTGTCGCATCCTCTTCATCAAACCATAAAGTGGTTCCCATCGCATAGGCATTTTCAGCCACGATCTGAAGTGCGCTAGAGGGTTTAATTTGCGGGAAGCGCTGATCATCATCACTTCGTTGTGCGTCATTGGAAAAAGATAAATCGTATATGTGGTTACCTTTGCCCCTATCCTCCCATTGTGGAGAGCCATAAAAACTGGTATAAAGCAGCTGGCGAATCCTTTTGAGAAAAACATCATTATTTAAGGTAAGCACAGAGTTGCCTCTTGCCCGAATCATCTGGCTCAGAAATCCTAATGGTGTACTTTTTAAAAAATGGAATAAAGTATTCACCACTTGTTTTCCAAATGTCCTGCACAGGTTAAACCCGGTGGTATTTTTAGCACTTCCTTTTATCATTTGAAAAATGGTAACAAGCAGTACTAGAAATAGCAGGCTACTGAAACAAAAAAAACCAGAAATCATTTTGACCCACCAAACCCATCCAAAGGGGTAAAAGGCTCCTATACCACCGGCAATCAATAAGACAATTAAGAAGATCGTCCATCCTTTAATGGTCAATGCTCCTAGTATAGTGTGTTTTTCCTCAGGTACTACGTAAGGTTCCATAAAATGAGACGTGACATCATTGACCAGCATCAAATCGAAGGGCCGATAGTAATTTTGCTGCTCAACAGACACACCGGCTTCATCCAATGCCTTCTTTCTTTCCTGCCTTCTTCTATCGGCCTGCATCATACCCTCCAAACCCTGATTATCGGTGATGCCGCCATCCATCAGACCAAACGTTGGGTTCAAAATAAATTGGCGCTCGGCTATATCATCTTTTTGTTTACAGATGTGCAATCCAGCCCGAAGCTGGTTGACAGTTAAGTGAGAATGTGTAAAATCATCAGGGAAAATAATAGGCTCAAAACCTGCCGGAAAACAGGAAGAAGCCGCTAGAATGTCTCCTAATTTAATTAAATAAAAAGTATCAGTGCCCAGGTTTGCTAAATAGTTCCCATAGAAAAAGTAAGGATCGGCTTGCGTATCTTTTTTTAATTTGACCTGCTGATGAAAAAGCAAGCCATGTATAAAATCAGTGGTGTTAAAGCATACCTCTTCTAATGCAGAAAACCCTTCTCTTTCGTGCACTATGTTAGAAAGAATTGCCCCCTTAAACAGGCATCGGTCATAGGCCCGGGCAAAAGCGTTAATGATGTTACGGCGCTTTTCCTCACGTCCTGTGGACCATTCCTTACTGTCGTTTAATATACCCAAGGCTGTTTTTAGTAGTGCATCTCCCTTGAGCTGAGAATATAAAAAGCTGTAAAAAGAGTCGAATGACTTTCCTTCTGCCTGAAAAAGACTGTAAACCGAAGTTGATATGGTACCACCGGAGGCTGAAGAAAGATAGGTAACCTTTTGCAGCAAACTTTTTTTACTATCCTTTTCTTCAAATGTAACTTCATTAAGAAAAGACAGTACCCCTAGTGTATAGGAAGCTGCCCGAAAACCCCCTCCCGAAAAAGCAAGGGCAATATTTTCAAAAGGTTGAATGAGCGTAGGACGCAACAACTCTTTTTGGAGCTGGAGACTTTGTAAAGGGCTGGTAATGGCCATTATCAATTTTATTTTCGGTTTTCTTTCAACTCAAACCCCATGATTCTTGGCGGAGCGATCACAGGTTCCTTATAACATGCGACTTCATCGTTGGCACTTCGCACCGCTGCCTATTTGGTGGTCGCAGTTTTATTTAATTACTTTATCAATTTTATTAATTTTTTCGATCATTTCTTTTTTAATTTTTTCAGCTGAGAAAGAATCAATGTCGTCGTTTGAATTTTTCATATTTTGTATTCGTCGCCGAAAGGCTGAGTCGGTTTCAGCACTATAGGCCGCAATATTGACAATTGTACTATCATCAAGTGCTTGTTGAATATTTTTTAGTAATTTTTCATTGTTGATTAATCCAAGTCTTAATGCGAATTCTAAGTTTGAGATCGCATCTTTTTTGTTATTAGTTTCAACCATTTTTAAAACAAGACTGGACTCATATTTTTGCTTTTCTAATTCTAAATTTGAGCGTCCTTGTAACCATGCTCCAAAACCGGTACCTATTAATGCAAAAAATGCTGAAAGCATAATAGGTAATATAGGTGAAGAAAGTAATGTGTTAGATTTTTTTGGTAATATTTCTTTATAATACAACTCAAGAACCTTTAGGTCAAAATCACTAGAAATATATTTTTTAAGATTTTCTATCTCTCTTTGAGGATTGCTATTTTCCTTTTGCATTTAAATGCGTTTTTGAAATTTATTAAGAAACACAATCATTTAGTGTCACGATAAAATTTTTAGAGGTACACCAAAATTGCCGCAGAAACATAGAAATGTATCCGAAAACCCACTTATAAACCCAGCTTTCCGGAATTAAAGTATATTATAAATTGACTTACACCGCTGTAGGGTTTGCTATTTGGTTACAAAAATTAACCTGGCTTTTCTATTTGTTTATTTTTAAAGTTAGTTCTTTTTACAACCTTTTCTGACTTGCTTTTGATTTAGCTACTTTAAATTTAATTGCTCCCTGAAGTTAAGAAAGGTAGGCTCGTGAATAGAATACCACGATCACCAAAACGATTAAGCTGTAATTACAATTAAATCAGCAAGGAATTAGTTAAAAGTCAATTCATGTTATGGAGCAACTTTCATTTTAATTAAAAACGAGATTTGCAAGTCTATCTCTTTCAAGTTTTTACCAAATTTTTTTTACCAAATTTTTTAAGATCACTAACCTTACTTTTTATAGAATATATCTACAGGTATTCGTTAACGTTATACGCGTTAATAGAGGTATGGTTCCCGCAACACTCAACCCCCACTTAACATCAGGCGTCGCCACACCCCGCGTCAACAATTAGACTTGGATTGAAAGCGACAACCTAATTAACAGTATTTATTTATTAAACTTTAAAACATTTAAAAATGGTAACAGTAACCAATTTCCATGAAGTGGAAAGAAAAGACAAAAGTTTCTTCATCAGTTTGGAACTAACAGGAGGTGTTGAACTCATTCAATCCTCTATCACTGGAAAGTTTTATGCAACGGTACGCAAGTGCCGGATTTCGTCTACCCTTGACAGTAATACTGCCAAAATGATGGTAGGTCAAAAGCTTGAAGGAGACATCGTTAGGGTGTCAGCAGATCCTTATGAATTTGTATCACCAAGTACAGGTGAGGTAATGACACTGCAGCATACTTATGCTTATCAACCTCCGGGAAGTTTACAATTAACAGGACATACACCTGTAAAAGAACTTGTTTCTTAGGAGCGTAAACATTCTTGGTTTAGTAAGTACAATTGGGGCTTGGTAACGTAAAAGTTATCGGCCTTTTTTTATTCTTCAAACATTTAAAATTTATCAAATGATTTTACAGACAGCTCATAGAAAAAGAGCAAAAATTAAAATGGGGCTTCAAGGTCCAAGCGGTTCAGGTAAAACGTATTCCGCATTATTGCTTGCTTATGGATTGTGTAATGACTGGACTAAGGTAGCGATCATCGATTCAGAAAATCATTCCGGAGAATTATATTCTCATTTAGGGCCATACCAGGTTTTAAACCTGTCATCACCCTTTACACCGGAAAGTTATATTGAAGCAATTACGATCTGTGAACAAGCGGGTGTAGAAGTAATTATTATAGATTCCACAACACATTGCTGGGAATATTTACTGGATTATCATGCTTCCTTGCAGGGAAATAGTTTTACCAATTGGGCTAAGATAACACCCCGGCACAATGAATTCGTTCATAAGATGCTCCAGTCTCCCTGCCATACAATTTGTACTATCCGCACAAAACAGGATTATGTCCTGAGTGAGAAAAACGGAAAAATGGTGCCGGAGAAAGTGGGATTAAAATCCGTTCAAAGAGATAACCTGGAATACGAATTCACACTGGTGTTTGACATTGATATGAAAAATCATGCTACTGCTTCCAAGGACCGTACCGGGCTCTTTTTTGGGAAACCGGAACAGAAGTTAAAAGTTCAAACTGGTAAGCTGATTCAGGACTGGTGCAACAGTGGAACGGAGACAAGTATAGATGACGTTTCAGTGCGCATTGGAGACTGTAAATCCATTAAGGAGTTACTAGATCTCTATGAACAACATCCGCAGTTTAAAGAGATACTTAAGCCCGAATTTGAGCAGCGCAAAAGAAGCATTTTAATCAACCGGGAAGTACTCACAACATTAACTAATCAAAAAATTATTCAAAATGGAACAGACTGATGTAATAATGCCTGTGCAACCAATGCAGGTAGAGCAAATTACTATTGTGGAAACGGAAGAAAGCAAACAAAAACATTTCATTGAAGCCAATACAATCATGGGTTCTCTGCAAAAGATTAAAGAGTGCCATATCATACCAGTTTTCAGTAATAATGAAACACTTATTTCTCACGGTGATTTTATTGATGCAATGGTCGAAGTAACAAGCGATTTGTTTGCAGGTGAGATCATTTTACAACCGGAAGTTCGCCTATCGCATCCCGTTATGGGAAGAACTCCTGATGCAGCACACAAAACAGTGGCTGAGTTGGCAGAGTGGGAAAAGACGCTTTACTACCAAAGAATGGCATTCATTATCGAGATACCTTCGATTCAATCTAATGTAAATGGTAACATGTTAAGTCTTACTGTTGGTGGGGTAAGATCATTTGCGGAAGAGAACTTGTATAGCCGCAGTGTATGTGACCAACATTTTAAATTCTTTATAGGATTTAAGAACACGGTTTGCTGTAATCTTTGCGCTTGGACAGATGGGTACATGGGCGATGTAAAAGTCCGTAACGTCGGCCAATTAAAAGCATGTATTAAAACACTGCTTGAGTCTTACAACAAGAACTTTCACTTGCATCACTTAAGTGCGTTGCCGGAGTATAGTTTAACGGAAAACCAATTTGCCCAACTTATAGGCAAAATTAAGATGTATCAGCATCTACCTTCAATAGCAAAAAGAGGTATTAATCCCATTGTCTTTGGTGATCAGCAGATGGCAAACGTTGTAAAGGATTATTATAAAGACGATAGCTTTTGCAGGGACGCCCAAGGCAACATTAACCTATGGAGATTCTACAATCTGCTTACCAACGCAAATAAGAGTAGCTATATCGACTCGTTCCTGGAAAAATCTGTTGCAGCATATAGTTTTACAGAACATATACGTTGGGCCCTGGAAGGAAAACATGATAGCTGGTATTTAAACTAACCCTTTAAATGTTCAGCCATGCATTCACCACTAATTAATTATTTTGATCCGTTCAGCATTTTGATCATTAACCGGGAAGGTAAAATGCGCCAGGTATTCGTTCCGTTTCCTGTTGTGGTACTTCATGATACAAGCGTGCTAAAAAAAAATAGCAGAGTTAGGGTAGACCAGATACAAGCACATGAGAAATTTAAAATGCTGTATAAAGTAACGGACAACTGGTGGCCATATTATCTCTTCAAGATCCAGGTAAGTTTTTAGAAATCAGCCCACGCATATCGTAGTGGATTTTTTAACCGTGTCCGGTTGTCCGTACCCTAGGGTATTTCGAGTGGCCGGACACTTTATTATTAATTATTATGAAAGAAAAAACAACTGTTGCCGAAATTAGTATTATTTATAAACCGTGTATAGCAGATAAGCCAATTATTAAAAGTCCGCTTGATGCGTATTTTGTATTGAGAGATTTTTTCCCAGATGATACTATTCAACTCCAAGAAAGTTTCATTGTGATGTATTTAAACAAGGCAAACCGTGTTCTGGGTGTATATCCTGCGTCTAAAGGTGGTATAACTTCAACTGTGGTAGATGTACGACTAATCTTATCGGTTGCCCTGAAAACAGCTGCTACCGCAATTGTCCTCGCGCATAACCACCCTAGTGGTAACCTAAAGGCTTCGAAACCAGATATCGAGCTCACACTGAAAATTAAAGAAGCTGCAAAATACCTGGACATTACAGTTAACGATCATATTATTGTTTCGCCTGAGCCTAACCAGTACCTAAGTTTTGCTGATGAAGGTTTGATATAGAAAGCTAATTCGCTGCAAATACAGCCTATCAAGCGAATACTAACGTAGAAGTATACATGCTAAAAATAAACACCTTTTAACAATATTTAAATCAATAAATAAAATAGTAAAAATGAGAATAATAATAACGATACTTATGTGTATCTCTTATAACAATGCTTTTTGCCAGAACTATTATAAAATACATTCCGACCAGGTGGCTTATTACGACACGGGTGAAAATCTTTTTAAATGGGGTGAAAAAAAGTACGTGAACATGGAACTGATTATGAAAGGCAATATCCTGCTAATTTCAGACAAAGCAAAATCAAGTTATGTGACCAACGACCAGCTTTATAATAAAGTTACCGATGATTATGTGGAAGTGGCTTGGAATGCCAATGATGAAAAAAATGATGGCTGTATTATTAAAATGGTGTACCAAAAAGAAAACGGTAATCTTACCGGTGATTGCCAACTTTATATTTTCTATAAAAATTTTGCAGTCAAATATGATATTGGACTTGAGTGATCCACCAGGAGGGTTAATTTATGCAAGTCTATTTAACAATGCTTCTGCAATAAGATAGGTAATAGTGGATGGTAAAATGAAAGGTGGGTCCTATTGTATTAACGATATTAATTATAGAACCCACCCTCTCATCTGCCAACTGCCATCCGCCAGCTGCCAACTGGTTTTTAATTTTTGATATACTTACCCTTTCCTGTTTGTGATAGCAGTTTTCTAACGACAAATTCTTTTAAATATCTGTCCACAGATCGCTCACTGATAGCAAAGGTTTTGGCAAGAGCTATTGCTTCTGCCCGGGTGAAAGAAGCCGGTAATGATTTATAAAAACCTTGCTTATCATTATTTAAGTTGGGCGTCTTTTCTCCTGGTAACGCTTCATAAATATCAAGTCCCGATAACAGCGATTTTTTAATTAAATATAAGGCGGTTATAAAATCTTCATCCCCGCAAAATTTTACTGCTGCTTTATCATCTTCTTCAAATTTTCTTAGCGAAGTAAGTACCATACAAATTTTAAATAAAATAAGATTATGCCTTTTTATGATTGACGTAGCTTCTTCTCCATGGATTTTCGATATCAGGTCATATTGCTCTTTACCAAAGGAATCAACACAGGCCCATTGCCCCCTAGTTAATTTTACCTCTAATGGTTCATTAGAAATATAGTTATAAAATTCCAGGTATTCAGGCGCGATCTTATCAAAGAAATCACTGAGATTTGGGCAGGTGGAGCATGGGGCTACATTTTTCCAACCTTCAGAATTTTTAAAATTCATTACCAAAAAGCGGCTTAGCAACCCATCAGATTTATTATTTATAAATTTAAATAGTTGCCCTGGAGTTCCCGAAATAACGATGGCAATTTTCGGTTTTTCTATATCAAAAAATTCGTTATCCGTCCGCCTGCTTTGGGATACGGGTTCATTTTGAAAAGCTTTTCTAAGCACATCGGAGTACTGCCCAAAGTCTGAGCCCGTAGCAACGTTAATAGTATCCATTTCCGTCTCAAATAATATTAGCGGTATATCCGGGTCATTTATAGATAAATGTTGAAGCATCTTACTGCTGGAAGAATTCCCGGGCAGGAATACTACCCGGAATGGCGGAGGGTTACCTCTTGTTTTCTTAGGTGTGCGTTGATATATTTTTAGGGCTTCGTTTGACCGGTTTAGATAATATTTATGAATAGGCTGTAACGCTTGCCGCGCATAACCCATAGCACCTTTACCAGATGCGGCTGGAGCAAGCACCATAAAAAACATATTTGGGTAAATTATCTTTTGCGCATATACGCCGGTGACTTTTGTCAATAAGCCACTAATTGCTGTGATCATGCTATAGATAAATAATTCCCGTTCATCTTTTCCAATAAATACATCTGCACATTTTTGAAGAAGGGGTGGCAGATGGCAGGCTGGCGGATGATTAGAAAATTTCTCTATCCGTAAGGAAGCCTGCTCAACGTTTATGCTGTTTGCTGAACCTGCCTCGAAATTTTCCGAAGCGGTTGAATTGTTTGTTTTCATAGTTAAATTACTGGAATATGATAATATTTATGTTGTGATTTAATTTCTTCTACGACTTTCTGCAATTCGGCATCGTCTGCAAGCAACACTTTGAAATACTCTATTCCTTTTTTTGTAAATAGGGGCGTGTATATCGTTTTAGCAGGTATATACGTCACCTTGACCTCCATAAAATTTTGTTCTATAAAGTAGGATTTGGGGTCGTCGTCATAATCTATAAAATCATTTGCTCTTAGCCAATTGGTAAGGGATTTTGAATTTTTAAATCCTAATAAGGGGAAAGCTTCCTTCCGATTATATAAGAGATAGTTGTTATACTGCGCTCTTGCAGCTTCGAGCGCCTCTTTAATAGTTATACTCATATTTTATTGTTTTAATTTTTGGGTTAAATTGTTGAAAATGTTCAATCCCCGATTGATTGACAACCGGTTGTCCGTAGGTTTCGCTTTTATTCTTGATTGCCTCATCTTGTAAGGTTCATTATTGTAATTAATCATAATAAATTTTTTAAGTTTAAACGGTGAAGAGTTTTCTGTACCGGTAATTCGTTGCACATTTATTTTGTTGGATTCGATCGAAATTCGATACTATATCCCTAGATTATGTGGCTTGACATTACCGGTACAGTTAACCGTATTCACTTTCTTTAAAAAACTGCTTCCTCAATAAAGGTTTTAAAAAATTCAATAGCACATGGGCTAACGATTTCCTGTTTATACCTTGTTTCGAGGCCAGATTCCGGGCACACTCTTTTATAGGACGACAAAGTAATATACCCTGCATCAAGTATTGCCTTTGACCAATTACCATCGCAATCCCGGAGCCCTTCCCGCTGCAGTATGTAATTAATAGTGTCAGGCTGCTTACCTGATTTCCGAATAAGACTTGCCAAAGTTGGATGTGGTCCACTTGGATTTACTTCTTCGAAATACTGACCAATTGAGCCTAATAGGCTCTCTAATTTAATAACCATATATACTTTTTATTTAATGACGAGTTTGAAATGTTCTATTTATTATTATTTTTTGGATTCCAGGGTAATCGCGTATCCCGTATCCCGACTGAAATAAGCTGGTATTGCTGTTATCAGCTCTGTAATAAATGTGACTTAGCCGATCTTTAAACACGAAAGATTTCTTATTTTCTCCCTTGCCTGCTATAATATCACAAGGCATGTCCGTTTGCCTTTGGGTTTTATTGCCTTTTAATTTTTTTAATTTTTCTATCTGTTTACGCATGTACTTAATTTTTATTTTAGTTAATAATTCTTTCATTTATTGTCAATATTATATGTCCTGGTAATGTTGCGAGTTCCTTTTTATATAGCCATGCATTTACTGTTTGCCGGCTTCGATCCAGGACAATAACTCGCTTATCCGGAAGTAAAGTTTCCCGCGTTTATATGAAGGCAATAAAAGTTGAGCGGACGCTTTGTAGATTTTACTTTTGCTTTGTCCAAGGATTCTTGAAGCTCCGTCAATATCCGTATAACCATATTGCTCGTCAATTTTCAGCCGTTTGCTGTTTATTTCACCCATATTCTGACTTCGCTTTTTTTTACCAGCGACGAGCAAAAATATAACGACAACTTATAAAAATATGACTGAACACTTACGGCAACTAACGCGTTAGACTAACGCTAATTTCTATTTGGAGAGAAATATATCTGAAAGCTCGTAATGAAGGTATGATAAAATATCACGGAGCTCGGAGCTATAATTTATATTGGTAACCCTTTTATCTTTTACAATTTGGCGGATTGTGGTGTCATAATTTTTAAACTTGGCCTTTAACTCATGACGCGCATTTCTTAAAGTTTCGGCTGTGAAAACATTATTTCTAGATGAATAAAATATATTCATCCTTGCTATGCTTTCCGACGCATTTGTAAAATCTAGGTTTTCTTCGAACCAATTGAAAACATACGCTCCGATGAAGTTTGAACAGTTCAAATGAAATTGCTCGTTGGTTATACTTTCTGGGTTAGAAAGGCATCTTTGCAAATCAACGGCGGAGTTGCTTTTTTCTATATTTAAGAAGGATTTATTAGGCTTTTCATCAGTCATCTTTAAATTATACAAACGATCTGCCTGAGTGGTTGAAATTTTCAACATTGAAATCCGGTCTTTTCGTTTTGCTGGCTCAAGTATTTTCTTTTCTTCAACCGTAATTTTTGCTGAATGAAGAATTATATTTTCTGCAACCTTACGAACTATAGGATAATCTCCTATTAGCTTTAACATTTCACTATTGAATAAGGCTGTGAACTTATCGATTTCGAGTCGGCTTTGTTCAGTTATCTTCGTATGGAGTAGTGAAAATTTTGCCCCGTCGCAATTTACGTTTCGTTTAAAATATTCAAAATCATCTTGAAAAACGTGGTAAAATTTGTTTTTATCTCCCCACTTGCTCCACCTTTCTTTATAAATTTCCATCACCTTTCTGAATTCGAAGGAAAATAAAGCAGCTAAATCTTTAGCGACGGAATTTATACTCACCGTTTTGTTTTTAAATTCCGATCTTTTCCAAATTAATAGTTCTTTATCTAATTCGTATTTGTATAAATCAGTTTCATCATAATTATGAAAATTATTAAAGGCTTCTGGTAAGTTCCTAAAATAGTTTTCATATTCTATACAACCACCTTTATAATACCAGATGTAGAAGTTAAATGGAGCGCCCTCAGTGGGGATAATTCGGTTAATTATTTTTCCAAATTTGTCATCAAAAGGGTATTCATAAGTTGCCAGGCCGTCTAATTCCATTTGCTCAATCGAATCATCATAATAGAATTTCTCCCTTCGAGATTCTTCTAGAAGATACTCATGAAATGGATGCATCAATTTGTATTTTATTTCAGAAAATTACTTAAAGAATCTGAAAGTGCCTTTTTTGAATCATCGTCAAAACTGTCCAAGTAGCGTTGTGTTGTAGTGCTGCTCTGGTGTCCCAATGCTTCCTGTATCTGAATTATGGAAGCACCCGAGCGTTTAAGTATTGTGGCCGCACTATGACGGGAACTGTAGGTTAGCGCAGGTTTTTCTAAGCCAATAGCTTCACTTATCCTTTTCATGTATTTATTTGTAGTTTGGATAAATTGAGCCACTTTTTTCCCTTGCACTTTTAAATCATCTGATGCAGTCAATATTGGAAAAAGATAGGCATCATGAGATTTATTTATGTCACTCCATTTTTGAATTATCCGCATTGCAGGTTCCCCCAAGTGGCAAGATATAGTGATTTGGTTACCTCGAGTTGTATTTTTTGTTTTTGCCCGGATGAATCGGAGCATATCCCCATCGATATTTTTATTTTTAAGCTGGCAAATGTCTTTAAAATTGACACCGTTACATAAATAACTGAATATCCAAAAATCCCGTGCCTTGTCCTCCGGTGTGCCAGGAATAACTTCGTAATTATAAATCTTTGAAACGACTTCAATTGAAAACGCTTTCTTTATATTTCTCCCAGCTGGGATAATATATTTTCTCTTCCCGAATGGATATGTTTCATCTTTTCTTATTACACCAAGAGATATTGCATAGTTGAAAATTGAACGTAGTGTTCGCACGTAGATGCCAACAGTGGTTTCAGAAAGCCCTCTCTTAACCTGATAATCTTGGTAAGTATTTAAGAAATGCGGAGTGATATCATATAATCCAATTTTGCTCTTAAAATTCTTAAAAGAACTACTTGCAGTAACATAGCTTTCTGCAGTTTTTATACGTCCTTCGTTGTTAAGTATTGAAATGTATTCATCAAAATATGCAAAAATATCTGCAGCATCTTTAACCCTTCCGTAAAAGGCGTCCTTAAACTTTTTAAAAGTAAATATGCCTGTATGAGTTATAATATTATTGGCCTTTACTATTTCATTATTTAATTTTATTGCGGAACTACGAAACTCTTTCCTAATATTTACGGAAGTAGCTCCAGCAAATTCTTCTTCAGTCAAGTCTATCCCAATGGGAAAATCTTTATGGCACCGTTGGAATATGACCCTTATTTTTACCGGATACTTACCGTCTTTTTTTGCTCTCCGTGTGACTAATAATAAATGTGATGTTGGAATCATTCATCTAAGGTAAAATAAATAAACTGTATGGCTGATAATTTCCAAGCAATTTCCAAACATATTATGCAAAAGAATGAGAAAAGATGATAAAGAGTGAAAATTGAACAAGATATAAGTAATTGATTTACATATTTAAAGACATTAAATGATAAAATTAGAGAATCGATGTAAATGATGATTTTATGACTCATAATCAGGTGGTCCCAGGTTCAAATCCTGGTGGGCCCACAGATGGCTAAAGGGTTTCAGACGATTTTAGTTTGAGGCCCTTTTTTATTTGCACAAAAAGCAATCTTATTATACATATTTAACCTTAGCGTCATTCTTTGACGCTTTCTTCTTTGGAATTTTCTACTAAAAAAGTTGAAGATTTTGAGAAGGTGACACTTTTTAGCAATTTGCTAACTGCTTCTCTCTTTTCGCATAATTTGATAGGATTTTGTAACTACTACAAATTGAGATGAGAAAAATAAAGAATTACTCTTAGAAGCTAATTTTCTATAAAGCGTGTTCATGGAATACTATTTAATTAAGCTTAAAAAACTGGCAGACTGTCGGAAAGTCCGGTTGTAAATGTTACTCATTTACGCGCAAGCTTCGTATCAATCAAACGCTGCATCAGGCACTCCTTTATTTATGACATAAGAAGTGTAGGTAATTTCGATGCTTCCTTGTTTACTTTTTGTTTTATCAGTTGCTGTTTTCTTTTCGCCGTCGTCAAATTCCATCGTAATGCCTTTAGGAAGCTTAAAGTCTTTGGTAGTAAAGTAAAAAATCACTTTATCCGGAAGCCCATATTTCGCATCCTGTCCATAGCTCATTTCCACTTCATAGGTGCCGTTGTCTTTTGTAGTAGTGGACGTTTTTATTATCAGGAGTTTTGCTTCATCGATATATAAAGTATTGAGAACAACGTCGCTGTTTTCGTTGGTGGGCAGCAGCTTAATTATTTAAGCTTTACACCGCCAATCACGCTTTCGCCGGCTGCAATGGCTAAATAGTTTCCGTTGTCAAGTAACCTGCCCATGTTTGCAGAAAGGCCGCCTTTTGGCAGAAGCGATATACCATCGCTGCGTTTGAGTTTAAACTTATCGGGGCGCTTATAAAATATTTTTACATTGCCGGCGGGCGCTTTTATAAAGGGAACATCTGTTTTCATTCTTCCTTCAGCCGTATAATCATTTACCTTATCCAGTTTTGCTTTTACCTTTTTCAATAATGAATTTACATCCTGCGAGATTGCTGAAAAGCTGATGCAACACGCTACGCAAAGCAGCAACCACTTTGGATAAAGCAAAAAAATATTTTTCAATTTTGATTTCATCAATTGTATTTTAATAATAAGAACGGTTTAACTTAAAATATCCTTTTTTCTAAAAGCAAATATGGCAATACCAAGAAATGCGATGATGTGCGCAGTTAGTATTGCGGCTGCCTGCAGCACACCCCTCAAGTTTTGTATGGAGCCAATGATCGCTTCATTGTCTGCAGATACTTTTACATCAAAAAAACCTTTCCAACCAATCATGTAAGTGGTAAAAAGAAATGGTTTGATGGAATTAAATACGGGAATATCCAGGGTGCTTAAAATAGTAAAAAGGATAATCACACTCATCGTGGCGACAATAGGCCCAATGGAATTTTCTGCAAAAACAGATAGCAGAAAAGCTAGCGCTGCAACGGTTAGCATGGCAATG
>JBBRSV010000120.1:0-14763 GCA_038245055.1 Chitinophagales bacterium
ACGCACAATGATGCTGAAAGAAACATTAGCCGAACTGGAAAAATCAAAAGAAGTAATAAACAAGGCATTAACAGCGGAAAAAAAATTGGGTGAATTAAAAAGCATGTTTGTTACAATTGCTTCCCATGAATTTCGCACGCCGCTAAGTGCAATTCTAACTTCATTTTCGCTGATTGAAAAATATACTACTACAGAGGAGCAAGCTAAAAGAGAACGGCATATAATACGAGGCAAAGAAGCGGTAAATAACATGCGAAATATTTTGGAAGATTTTCTTTCAATTGGCAAATTGGAGGATGGGGAAATTAAAGCGCAGTTTGCTCAATTCCATTTGAAAGAATTTTTGAACCATATTATAGATGAAGCACAAAGCCTTTTAAAGCCGGGACAGAAATTTATTTATCATCATATTGGCGGGCATAATGTATTGTTGGACACATCACTGCTGAAAAATATTATCATCAACTTAATATCTAATGCTATCAAATTTTCACCCGAAGAAGCAGCGATCATTATTAACAGTCGTGTTGAGGATGACAAAATCCAACTTTCCGTTAAAGATGAAGGGATGGGTATTTCGGAAGAAGACCAGGAGCATTTGTATAAACGCTTTTTCCGGGCAAAGAATGCGCTGGATATTCAGGGAACCGGAATGGGATTGTACATTGTTGTCAAATACTTACGAATGATGGGCGGAGTAATTAAATGTAAAAGTGAATTAAATAAGGGAACAGAGTTTATAATAGAATTTGATAAGTCCTGCTCCTCCGAAGCTTCTAAACAATAGGATTTCTTTTAAAAGAAAATTATGAAAACAATTTTAGTTATTGAAGACAATAAAGTAGTACGAGAAAATACTGCAGAAATACTTGAACTGGCAAATTATATAGCGCGCACTGCATCTAATGGTAAAATTGGTGTGGAACTGGCGGTAAAACACAAACCTGACCTGATATTATGTGATATTATGATGCCCGAACTCGATGGTTATGGTGTAGTGCATCTATTAAATCGAAATCCACAAACATCATCCATTCCGTTTATATTTTTAACTGCTAAAGCGGAAACAGCAGACTTTAGAAAGGGCATGGATATGGGCGCTGACGATTATATAACAAAACCTTTTGACAGCGTACAGTTGCTGAACGCCGTTGAGTTGCGATTTAAAAAACTGGATGCTTTAAAGGAAAATATTTCAGTCGGCACTAATGATTTAAATAAGTTTATTGACAATGCCGCATCTGCTGCTAACATTAAGCTTACATCGGATGAACGGGAAATAATTACCTGTAGAAAAAAAAAGATTGTATATTCAGTCGGCAAACGCCCTTTTGCTGTTCATTATATAGTGAGTGGAAAAATTAAAACATATAAAGAAACGGAATTTGGGAAAGAACTAATAACCGGCATTCATACCGATGGTGATTTTATCGGTTATACCACAGTGCTGGAAGATACCACTTATTCAGACACTGCTGAAGCCTTGGAAGATGCTGAATTGATGCTTATTCCCAAAGGTGATTTTCTGCAATTAATAAATACAGACGCACATGTTTCAAAAATGTTTATAAAGTTATTGGCTAAAAATGTATTGGAGAATGAAGAAAAATTAATTGCGATGGCATATCAGTCTGTTCGTAAAAAAGTGGCCCTCGGAATTATTGAGGTTTTAGATAAATTTAAAATTGAAGCGGGCTGTAAGCCAGAGTTTATTATTCCCAGGCAGGATCTATCGCATGTTATGGGAATTGCCACTGAATCTCTTGTAAGAACCCTCGCTGATTTTAAAGTTGAGAAGCTGATTGATTTAAAAGAAGGAAAAATAATTATCCTTGAAGAAACCAGGTTACGCAGCTTACAATATTAAACAGAATTAATCTCCCTTTAGTTTACGGAAATCAAAATCTGCTAAATTTTTCCCCTCAAGATTTTGCTTGGTAAGTGTCCAGTTTTCAGTCAGCATGGTCTCTACCCATTGACCGTCAGACTTTCGTTGTACTTTAACTGATAAATTGAATAGTTCTTTAAAGTGATACATCATCTCTTTCACTGTAGTATTATCAGTCAATATAATATATGAAATTTTGTCAGCAACTTTGTTGTGTCCATTTTCTTTGTTGTGTCTATTTTTTTTGGTGAGGCATAGTTCTTCTGAATGTATACCGGTTGAAACAAAATCTATTTTTAAATAAGGAAATGTCTGAGTAAATTCTTCCTGCACTTTCCCGAAAGTTTTCCCCGCCTCTATTTTTATTTCCATAAACAAGTTTTTAAAAAAAGTAATTCATATTGCCAGCTTTAATTCTGCTTATAATATATAAGCGTTTTTCTATATCGAGCCTCTTTGAAGCTTCTATGCTGATGCGAATATTTCTTTGCACATCATTTAATTTTATCATTTTGGTTTTTCCTGGTATAATATTTAACCGGGAACCTTATCAATAAGTCTTAAATCGCAAGCATACAGATATAGATACGTAAAATTAAGAACAAGAAAATTATAGCCGATTGATTTTAATCAATCACCCCTTTGAGAATAATCAAGGAATTTTTAAAAAGGTTCTTCAATATCTGATAACAAGAACAAAAATCACCAACTAAAATTTTTTAAAGAACAAATAAAAGCAGGAAATACAATGCTGTATAAGAACATTGTTTTTTGTTAGTTGCCCATCTTGATTTGCTTGACGAAAAACAACTGCACTGTTGATTTGCATCAATCCGAGGCAGAAAAAAGGCAACTATTTTTACAGCAGACAATATTAAAATCAAATAATTAATCACTCAAAAAAATAAAACAAATGAAAAATGTAAAAATTATTTTAATAGCAGCTATCATAATGGCCCCCATTTTTACACTGGCACAGCATCAACATCAGTCAGCAGAAGAACTGATGAAAGATAAACCCATGCAGGATTCCGTAATGGCCATGATTTGCAGTAATCCCATGATGATGGATAAAATGACAATGCATATCATGAAAAATAAGGAAGCGATGCATACCATGATGCAGCAGAAGGGAATGATGAAAGAAATGATGGATATGGCCAGTAAAGACAGTACCATGTCCCACAACATGATGAGCATGATGATGCAGCAACCGGAAATGATGAAGATGATGCAGAACATGATGCAGCAAAAAGGGATGATGATGGAAGGAAAAAGTATGATGAATGACAAGGACCATCCGGAGATGAAGAAGCAGTAAGGGATTCGGAAAAGGCGCGAGAACTTTAAAATTTCTTCATCAGTAAAAATTCAACTATTATGTCTAAGCAACATTATCAAAAGGGCATGGATGCATGTCTCACGTCTGCAACAAAAGATAATCAGGGTGCAGTTGCATACCCTGAAGAAAAGAGTGGGCTTCAATATCAGAAAAGTGGTGTCAAAGGGGTTAAGGCACTAGACTCAAAACATAAAGCAAATCCGCGATATGCCAAAAGAAGTGCAATGGTCCTTCTGCCTCTTATTTTCTTGCTATGGACATGCAATAATCAGTCAGGAAAGCATTCAAAGAATCAGACTAATGAACCGGAATGGGTTGCTAATTTTGATTCGGTAGGGCAACAGTTTCAGGATATTCGCGAAGCCTACAGAAGGGATAGTTCAGGGTTATCGCCTCAATCGCGGATGATATTCCACAATATGGAAACCCTGTGGGCGCAGATGACCCAGATGCGGGAAGGCAGGATGCAGCAAACAGGAAAAGAGAATAACGATGGAATGATGGGAAATGGTGGAATGATGGGAAGTAAAGGTAAGGGGTCAAATGGCATGATGGAGGGCAGGTCAATGATGCAATTTCATAACATGAATCAGCAAATGATGTCGTATGCGCAGGGCATGCACCAAATGGTGCAGCAGTCAGGCAATAGCGGCATGGCATCCATGTATGGACAGATGGCGAACCGTATGCAACAGATGATATCAAAATTTTCACCAGTTAAAGGTGCTGCGCCATCGTCTTCCGGAACTTCTGAAGCCGCTCTTAATGGGGCATCGTTATTTGTCGCAAATTGTAGCAGTTGCCATGGGGCTGACGGGGAGGGGATCAGAGGCGCTTTTCCACCCCTTAACGGCTCATCAGTTGTTCAGGGAGACAAGGAAACGCTTACAAAAATACTATTACAAGGATTACAGGGGCAGGTAACGGTCAAGGGGGATCAATATAATGGTACGATGCCATCATTTGGCAACATCCTCAGTGATGAGCAAATCTCTGCAACGCTAACCTATATTCGTTCCATGCCTGATAATACATCCGGTGGCATTTCGGCCGGGGAAGTGAATAAGGTTAGAAATGAAACTTCCGCTCACCAACAGGCATGGACGCCAAATGAATTAGGGCTGAAATAATATGTTGTTGGAAAGACACTTTTAAAAATTACAATTATGTATCACAATTACTGAGAATTTTTAGGAATGCACTGGATCTGGTGGATTCTCTGGATCATTTTTATCATTTGGGTTTTTGCTACCCCGTGAGATATTCCCGGGCAGAGAGGCAAAAAAGACACCTCGTTGGATATTCTAAAGAAAAGATTTGCCAATGGAGAAATAACCAAAGACGAGTTTGAGGAAATGAAAGAAATACTACAGAAAAGCTAAGGCACACTTTGGCCCGATGCTTTTCCTGAAACAAAAGGAACCGTCATTTCTATCACTGCTCGGTTATTAGTTTGCTGAATCGTTTATAAAATTAAATAAATGAAAAACCATATTTTTTGGATGATCATTGGCTGCGGCCTGCCCCTGTTGCTGATATTCTTTGCACCGGCATTGGGATTGGGCTTCGGCACTTCACTGCTCATCTTTGTATTGCTCATGTTTGCCTGCCATTTATTAATGCCTATGCATGGTCATGGAGCACATAAACGTGATAATGCCGGTGAGGAGCAACAAGATACTCAAACAATTAAAACGCAAAATCATGAACACTACCATTAATGTAAAAAAATTCGGTTTCGCAACGGGCCTTACAGGCGCTTTGCTATATCTGGGATGTGCCATAGTGATGGCAACGGTTGGCCACGATGGCACCGTAAAATTCTTTAACAGCCTTCTGCACGGGCTTGATGTTTCAACAATTGTGCGGATGAATGTACCCTTGTGGGAAGCCGGTGTTGGCATTGTGGAAACATTTGTTCTTGGCTGGCTGGTAGGAGCTTGTATAGCAGGTTTCTACAATGCTTTTGTGTATAACAGAAAATAAAAGATTAATAATGGGCAGACCTAAATTGAAATAAATCTTTTATCAAAAAAACAAATTTTATAAATATGGCATCGCCACTAAAAAAAAGTATAATGAAAATATTATTAGCAACAGATGGTTCCGAATACAGCAATGCAGCAGTGGAAGAAATCGCCAACCGGCCATTTCCTGAAGGCACGCAAGTGCGTATAGTGTCAGCATACGAAAATACCTCATTCATAGTTTCTGAATCAGCCGTAATGGGCGGCCTTGCAGGAGGCTATGAAGAAGCAGGCAATATCGCTATGAATCTTGCGGGAAAAACCGTACAAATGGCCTCTGAAATCATAAAGGAAAAAAATCCCGCTTTATCCATATCCACCAAAGTGATCATTGATTTTCCGAAAGAAGCGATTTTGAAGGAAGCCGAATTATTTGATGCTGATCTAATAATGATTGGTTCTCAGGGACTGGGAGCTTTATCCCGCTTTCTGCTTGGCTCGGTTTCCAATGCTGTGGTATTACATGCCCCTTGCTCTGTAGAGATTGTTCGTAAGCGGAGTTTGGAAGACGAAACTAAAAAGAGTTAGCTATCATGATTGGTATCAGATAGCCATGGAATAAATAAAAATTAAGACAAAAATATGAAACAGTTTAGTACGCTTACAAAAGATGAAAGGGATGCCCTGCTTAAATTTCCTGCATACATAACTCTGCTTGCAGCTAATAGTGATGGCTTACTTGATAAGGCTGAAAAAAAAGAAGCGCTCAAATTAGAGCATATAAAGACTTTTTCCGCCGATCCGCTATTAACAGAATTTTACCGTGAAGCCGATAAGGTATTTAAAAATAACCTGGAAACGCTTGATAAAAATTTACCGGAAGGGACAGAAAGCAGGGAAGCTACTATTAAATACGAATTAATGAAACTTGAAAAAATAGTATTGAAGCTGGGAGATGATTATGTATCCGTGATGCATCACAGTATGAAAGCATTCAAAGAACATGTATTAAAAGCACACCGCAATGTGCTGATTGATTTTATTTTTCCGATGCCTATCAAAGGGCTTTCGGACTAAAGTTTTTTTGAATAATTATTTTAAAAGTAAAGTAAACACAAATGAAAAAAATTAAAGTAGCAATAAATGGATACGGTGTCATAGGCAAGCGGGTAGCTGATGCGGTAGCTCTTCAGGACGACATGGAACTTACAGGGGTATGTGATGTGATTACCGACTGGCGCATACGAATGGCCGAAAGAAATAAATACCCTGTCTTTGCATTTGATGAGGGGAACCAAAACAATATGAAGGAAGCAGGTATCAATGTACAGGGTGATTTGGTACACCTGTTGGAAACTTCGGATATTGTAGTGGACTGTACACCGAAGAAAATTGCCGCTCAAAATATTCCGCAATATAGAAGAATGGGTAAAAAATTCATACTACAGGGCGGTGAGAAACATGCAACTACCGGACATTCTTTCAGCGCTGAAAATAATTATGAATCAGCTTTGGGCCGCGAAAGTACCAGGGTGGTTTCCTGCAATACTACTTCTATTGTGCGTACACTCACTGCATTAAAAAACGCCGGATTGCTTAAAAAAGCCAGAGGTACTTTATTGCGCAGGGCTACCGATCCGTGGGAAAGCCACCTGAACGGAATCATGAATACAATAGTTCCTGAAAACGATATACCCAGCCATCAGGGTCCCGATGCACAAAGCGTTGACCCTTCTCTTGATGTGATTACCGTAGCGGTGAAAGTACCGGAAACATTAAGCCATCTTCATTACTGGAATGTACAATTAACAAAACAGGCGACAAAGGAAGAAGTGCTGGAGGCTTTCAAAACTTCCACACGAATAGCTATGATTGAATATAGCGAAGGGTTGCAAGCAAATAATGTGATTAAAGAATTAATGCTGGCATTAAACCGCCCGTACGGCGATATGTATGAAGTGGCCTTGTGGCACGATATGTTGAAAGTGCAGGGCGATGAATTGTTTTATGCTTATGTGGTGGACAATCAGGCCATCGTGATTCCGGAAACCATTGATGCGATTAGGGCACTGACAGGTATTGAACAAGATGCCCAAAAATCAATTCTAAAAACGAATGAAAGTTTAGGAGTAAAACAAAAGTTTTATTAGATGATCTGAAAATGATAATATTTATCAAGTATTGAGAAAAAATTGTAAGTGGCATGGGGATGCCGTATAAAAGCATATTAATATAAAAAAGATAAAAAATGAAACTATTATTTGCAACAGATGGCTCTGCCTACAGCAATGCAGCTCTTGAAAAAATTGCTAACAGCCCGTATCCGCCCGAAAGCAGTATACACATTATTTCAATTATAGATAATATTGTATTTACACCAGGCAATGCCCCTATGGGAGCAATGAACGAATATTATGCTGAAGCAACGCGTATAGCTTTAAGTAAGGCTAAGGATAATATAGAAAACGCAGAGAAAGTTTTGCGGATGAAAAATGCGGCCTTGACTGTTACAACAGCAATAATAAATGGTTCACCGAAAAGTGTAATTCTTGAAGAAGCTGAAAAATTTGGAGCGGATTTAATCATTGTAGGCTCTCATGGTTATGGGGCTGTGAAACGTTTTCTGCTTGGCTCGGTGTCGCAGGCAGTAGCATTACATGCCAAGTGTTCTGTAGAGATAGTAAGAATTAAAAATAAGAAATAGCCAATTGCAATTTTAAATACAGCAGGAAATTTTTTTGATATGAAATCCATTAAAGACATAGACCTTTCCCCCAAACCCGGAAAAAAATATTGGGTAAACTGCCATCGTGAATGGCGGGAAGAGTTTATTTACTTTTTATTGGTTGATCGTTTTCACGATAGTAATAAACGGCATACTGTTGAATTTGATACCCGGCATTCAGGCTTTGGCGATAGTGAGCAATTATCTAAGCGATGCGGCGGTACTATACGCGGCATTCTCTGTCATCTTGATTATATAAAAAATCTTGGATGCACGGCTATATGGTTAAGCCCGGTTTTTAAAAATAACCCTGAAGCATATCACGGCTATGCCATTGAAGATTATCTGGAAATAGATGAACACTTCGGCACAAAAGGCGATTTGGAAGACCTCATTGAAAGAGCTCACCTATATGAAATCCGTGTTTTCCTTGATATAGTGCTGCATCATGGAGGCGATAACTGGAGTTACCCCGATGGCAAGGAGTATTACTATTACCAGGGAATGGAATTCCCATTTGGAAGCTGGCGGTATCCTGATAAACCCGAGCCAATAGAATTACGCAATCCTGCATTATATGGCCGTAAAGGACAGATACGGAATTTTGATGCATTCCCTGAAACAAGGGAGGGAGATTTTTTCCATTATAAAGCATTTAAAAACGACGAATCTAAGGAAGCTCTGGGTGTGCAAGAATTATTAATTGCTATACATTGCTATTGGATAAGAGAACTGGATATTGATGGCTTTCGCCTGGATGCAGTAAAGCACATGGGGGAGGCTGCCATTAGCCGCTTTTCATCTTACGTGCGGGAGTATGCTTATAAATTGGGCAAAAGAAACTTTTTCCTTTTCGGCGAGTTGGTAGGAGCAGATGAAATGGCCAATCATTACGTTGGCCCAAAAACGCTCACGCGAGGCGACCGTAATATTTATTATGGCCTTAATTCTGTGCTTGATTTTCAATTGTATTTTGTTCTATCTGAAGTAATAAAAGGAAAAGATTCACCGGCGAAACTCATTGAACGTTATGACGCCTTGCAGAAGAATGCGCTGAACAGGGGCGAAAGCGGGGAATATCTGGTTACATTCTTAGATAATCATGATCAGGTAGGCCAGGAACTCAAGCATCGTTTTGGGTATGATACCGAGCCGCATCAAATTATTGCCGGCGTTGCTTTCCTGCTGTGTGCATTAGGTACACCTTGTATTTATTATGGCACAGAACAAGGCCTGGATGGTTGTGGTAAAGATGACCGGTATATAAGAGAATGCACTTTTAATCCTGATGATAAAAATACCAATGTTTTAAATCCGCAATCATCCATTTACGAAGCCATATCCTTCATTGCCAATTTCAGAAAGGAAAGTAATGTAGTAAGATTTGGGCGAATGTTCATGCGTGAAATATCAACAGACGGCATCCATTTTAAACTGCCGGATTCTGCTCAAAGTACCCTTGCTTTTTCAAGAATATTGTACGACGAAGAAGTGGTGTTTGTATATAATTCATCGCCCAGTGATGTAAAACAGGAATGTATATTATTGGACAGCCAGCTTAACAAAACACAAAAATGGATGAAGCCGGTGTATGGAAGTACAAGCAATGTAGCGATCCGTCATTCAGAAGACCCGGCCAACCCTGTATGTTATATGCACCTTTATTTAAGGCCGATGCAATTAGTGATATTGAAAAATTATTAATAAAATAAAAATAAAAAGTTATGGAAAATTTAATCACACACACCTATCATGTAGGTGGAATGAGTTGTGGCAGTTGTGTCTCAACAGTTATAAAAAAATTATCCGAAGTTCCTGAAGTAAGATTCGTTGATATAACTTTAGCCAACAAAAAGTTAGAATTAACTTCAACAAGGGAAATAGGTATAGAAATTCTTCAGGAGACACTGAATAAAACGCGTTTCACATTAAAATAATTTCTGCTAATAAAAAGATTTATTTTAAAAATTTTCAGGAAGGTATTGCAATAGATATTATTTAATCACTCTTAAAATCTAAAATTATGCACATGTACGACGGTTACCATTTCTGGGGAATGCACCTGATATGGTGGTTCATCTGGATTTTTCTACTAATCTGGATTTTCGCAACGCCCTGGGACATTCCGGGCCGGAAAAAACAGAAAGACTCACCTCTTGACATTTTACAAAAACGTTTTGCTTCAGGGCAAATCACAAAAGAACAATACCTGGAGCAAAAAGCAATTCTTGAAAATGATAAACCTGAAAAATAAACCCATGTTATGCAAAATAAATTAAAAGAATACCTGAATCATTCACCACCTGAAAACGGGATGCTTGCCAGCCGGATGTTTGCTGGAAAAACCAGCAAGAAGATTAATAAGCAGCCTCAATCTGTTGAATAATAAAATTAATAAATGAACAACAATTGAAGGCTAATTAAACATTTAGAAAAAATATTTACAAACAAAAAAAATAAACATTATGACTCCTCAACAATATCAAAAATGTATAGATGCCTGCATTGAATGTGCAACCGTTTGCAACCAATGCGCAGTCGCATGTCTTGAAGAAAAAGAAGTGCAAAATCTCACGCAATGCATCAGGCTTGATTTGGAATGTGCAGTTATTTGCCGCGCATCAGCAGAGTTAATGACTACAGGAAGCGCCTACGCACCTCAGTTATGTGATGTGTGCACCGCTATTTGTAACGCCTGTGCAGAAAAGTGCGAACAACATGCAAACATGGGGATGGAGCATTGCAGGGAATGCGCTGAGGCCTGCAGAGCCTGTGCTAAAGAAACCATGGAAATTGCCAAAGAGGTCACAAATAAAAATCAGGGAGCGTACCAAGATGAATGTGCAATCCTTTCACGTGCAACTGCTGAATTATTAAGCCTGGGAAGTGCATGGGCCAAACAAATCAGCGGGCTAAATGCGACTGTATGTAGCGCGGCTGCTGAAATGCTTGGAAAGGAAGTAAATGCAGAAATGGAACATTGCAATAAATGTGCTGCCGTAGCCAAAGAAGCACATCACCATACGGAAACACTGGAGGATGAATCCAAAGAAGATAAAGCAGGCGAACCAAAAGATAAAGAAAACCCCGAACGGAAAAAAGAAACTATCGAAAAAAATAAAAAACATTCTTCCGCTTTATATGCAGCTTCCATGGGCCGTAGTGCTGTGGACCGGGTAAAAGGCCATTCGTCAAGTACTATAAGAGGTACAAGCGGACTCACAAATACCGGCACTATCATTACTTACGCAGCGGATGAGTAAAAGGAAATTATAAGCCGGCAGGAGCATTTTAAAGTTTTCAAAAACCAAGAAGGTTTTTCTCAAACAATGCTATAAACCATGATGCCTTAAATAGACCTTCTTGGTTTTGCAAGGACATTAGACTGTCAACCTTACTGTGTGATAGTGCATTGCAAGTCAGTGATAAAATGAGATAATGATGAAGAAAAATAACAAGAATGAAAACATATAAGATAATAATATGCTTGAGTTACCTACTGGTTATAAGGGTTGGCGCTTTTACCCAGGGGAGCGAAATGTTTATAGAACAGATACAGGGAAAAACGATAAGCCTGAAAAATTTTAATAGTTCGGGTAAACTTGGGAGTAGACAGGAATATCTTGCAGGAAAAATTAATCAATCCGGGAATACCTTACGCATAAGCATTCAGGCTAAGTTCTACGATGAAACAAACAAGCTGACTTCAAGCTATACTACCACTTACCGGTGCCAGCCTGAAGAATCCAATGTATTGCTTTCAGTATTTACTATTAACCCCCGGAAGCAAAAAATTAAGGTATCTGTTACTTCAGGTGATTTTAAAAACATGTATGGATTAGGGCAGGGCGAATTTCCAAAGACGATTTCTTTAAAGATGAATATTGAATCCGGCGGTTTGAATTTCCTGGGCTCTAAGAATTATGTAACGATTGATGACAGATCAAAGTCGCAAAGTAATAATCAAATTATTATCACGAGCAACATGACGATAAAGGCATATTTGCTGGGCATCAGAATCAAAAAAATTAAATACAAAGTGACAGAATATTTAACCACACAGGGCATTTTACAAAAACAAATTTTTAAAGAAAATGACGGCAGTTATTTTACCATGAATTACCAATAAAATCTTTTAAAGATGAATGATGTAGCACAGAAAAAAATACATGCGTTGCTCGCGATAGTTTATGAATCCCTTCCGTTTTTGGTGGTTCATGTTCCTATACTTAAACCTGGAGAAAGAATAGAATTTATTTTAAAAAATATGTAAATGAAAAGCTGATGTTTCACGGCATAAACTTAGACATAAATAATATTTAGAATCTATTTACAAAAAAACCTGGTAGTTATTTTATCCGGACTGTTTTTAGTAATAGTTGGTTTGGGCATCACATTGCCGGTACTTCCCTCTTTATTAAGAATCTTTCACAGGCCGGGGGTATTTCTTCACAGAATTTGTGGCTGCATGTAGGGCTTATGACCCGGCATATATCCCTTCATGCAATTTCTGTTTTCCCCTTATCGGACAGGTATGGAAGAAGGCGGCCGCATAGAGATGAAGTAGGCCTTAAGGCAGGTGCAAATATTTTCTTACAAACCAGTTTGGTTGCTTTATTCCGAGCTTCAAACTCAGCCATTCAAATGAGGTAGGCTAAAACTCATTAGCTCTTGATGAAAAACAAGTACAGTCTTGATTTGCATCAATTCTTTAGATTAAAGGGCTTCCTACATTTACTAAAGATTAAGTACAGGTCAATCGTAGTCCTATTCATAATTCATAAAGGCACTTCTTGAAAAAGATTTGTCGAAATAGAATGATTAATAATTAAAAAAATAAATTAAATCAATGAACAGACATTCCTTTTGGATGATTATTGGCTCACAGTTCATTAAAAAGTAAGAATCATCATTTGGTTTAACTGCCGCGCTGAATAATGTAAGTTTTAAAAAATATCACTAATAATTAAAATCAAATAAAATGTCAACAACAACAGAAGAAAAGACAATCTTGAAAAAGGAAAAATCAAATCTCGAAAATGAAATCTCATCCTTAAAGAAAGCCCTCTCGTACAACGAAATAAACAAATGAAAATACTTTTAGCAACAGATGGTTCAGCGCACAGCAAAGCAATGGTTATACAATTTGCAGGCAGTACGTTTGCCCCTAACACCAAAGTGCGGATTATTTCTGCTTATCTCGGAGCTTCGTATATGATGTATGATGCCCCAATGGCTGCCTTGAGCGAGTATTATGCCACAATAGATAAGACCTCATTAAAATTTGCAGACAACGCAAATGAAAGTGCAGCAACTATTTTGCGAAAAAAAAATCCAAAGCTTTCTATATCAACAGCTGCAATTAAAGGTTCTCCAAAGGCTGTTATCCTTGAAGAAGCTGAAAAATTTAATGCCAATTTAATTGTTGTCGGCTCACATGGTCATGGTGCTGTTGCAGGTTTTCTTCTTGGTTCTGTTTCTCTAGCAGTGGCATTACATGCAAAATGTTCTGTAGTGATTGTACGAAATGAAAAAATAAAAAAATAAATTTTAACTACTACTTGAAAACAAAACAATGAAAAAAAATCGAAATGAACTATTGTTTCTAACATAGAGCAAAGCTCTCAGGAAAGCATGAGTTCGGAATTTATACTTGCGCAATGCACCCGGAAGTAAAATCAGACAAACCCGGAAAATTTCCCAAGTACGGAATGACTTTAGTAAAAAAAATTAATTATATCGGGCAACAGCGAAACTGAAGAACGGGAAACAGCGGAACTGAATAAAAAAATAAATAAATAAGAAATCATGGAAAATTCAATTAAGCATACTTATCACATTGGTGGTATGAGTTGCGGCGGCTGTGTTTCAACAGTTAAACAGAAATTATCAAGTGTGCATGGTGTAACATCTGTAACAATTGACTTGGGAAAGAAGGAAGCGGAAATCACTTCATCTGAGGAGATTAAAACAGATACGCTCCGGAGTGCACTCAGTAATACACATTATACCATTTCAGGACTTAACGTTAAAATAAGTTAAGAGTACTAAGTCCGGGCCAGAAAAAAAAGGCTCACCTCTGGACATTTTACAAAGGCGTTTTGCGTCAAATCAAATAACGAAGGAAGAATATCACGAGCGAAAGAAAATTTTAGAAAATGACTTAGCTACGTATTAGATCTGGATTCTCACGATACAATTTAAAAAATTACAAACTATAATCATACAAAATGAAATCAAACACAGAATTAGAAAAAGATGTGCAGCATGAAATCAGTTGGCCTCCTATCAGAAGGAGATAATAAAAATTCAACAAAAAAATTAAAACTTAAAAACAAATGAAAAGCAAATCTATTTTAACTCGAAGATTCAGTCAATCTTTCCTGATTTTTTTAAGTGTCTTCCTTTTCGGCGGGCTCTCAGCATATTCGCAGGAAATAAAAAAAACGAATAACGATTCATTATCAGTCAAAAGCAAAAGTGTAACTGTCAAACTGTTAGCAGCAAAAGAAGATGATAAAGGTAAAGAGGCTGATATGTTTGTTCATCCTTTTCTGACGCACATGGCATTACCTGACCCGCCGGGAACAATGAGCCTGCGTATAACTGGTTTTCAGCAAAGAATGGATTCTACCGTAGTACAGGATATGGTGCTGCATATTGAAGTTGGTTTACTACGTAATCTTGGACTTCATATACGAACCGATGGCATTAAAACATCTCCATACTCTGAGGTAATGTTAATGTACAGTTTTCTTCATGATGCTTCTTATAATAATGGATTAAGTGTTTTTGGACAGATAAGTATTCCAACCGGCCCGCGAGTTAAGTCCAATGCCCT
>JBBRSV010000121.1:0-14642 GCA_038245055.1 Chitinophagales bacterium
AATATCATGCACAGGCACTGATGGAAGGCTACTTCCAAACGACATGAATGATTGCCCACGGTTGAAGGACGCGTATAACCCATTGTCGCTTCCTACATATAAAATGTTTTCATTCTTCGGATCTTCGCGTATCACATTTAAAGGGCCTGCTGGTAAATTGGTTCCAAGCCTGGCCCAGGTTTGTCCATAATCATCGCTTACGTAAACCCAGGGCGTAAAATTATCATCACGATATCCGTTTAATGTTACATAAACCCGTGCTTCCTTAAATGACGAAGCAATAACGCGGCTCACATAAAGTGCTTTAGGCAATTTGGAACTTACTAACGTCCACGTATATCCGCCGTCTTTACTTAGTTGTAAATTACCGTCGTCGGTGCCGGCATATAATAAACCAAATCTTAACGGAGATTCGCTCAAGGTGACAATTGTCCCATACGGCACATCACCATCTTTTTTCCCATTTGTAAGATCTTTGCTCAACGGTTCCATAGTTTGCCCTTTATCCATACTGCGATAAAAAATATTAGAGCCCATATACAATATGTCCTGGTTGAAAGAACTGAGCAAAATTGGCGTTTGCCAGTTATAGCGCAACCTGGCAGCTTCCATATCTGGCATTGGGTGGATGTGTTTTTCCTTTTTTGTATCAAGTGTTTTCCTTTCATATTCGCCAAATTGCGAGCCGAAGTAAACCGTTTTGTTATCTCTTGAATCTACCTGAACCTGCATGCCGTCGCCGCCGCCTATATTTTTCCAGTCGCTTTCAGTTTGAACCTCTTCATCTTCCTCGTCATTACTATTTTTAATTTTTGATGACCCATACCAAACGCCGTTATCCTGTATGCCGCCGTAAACATTATAAGGTTTCGCATCGTCAACAGTTACCGCATAAAATTGAGCAACGGATGGTGTGTTAGCTTTAAACCAATGCTCGCCGTTATCATAAGTAATGTTACATCCACCATCGTTGCCGGCTATCCAATTACTATCACGGGCCGGATTCATCCACACGCCATGCCAGTCAGGATGAGTGTTTGACTTATCAGTTGCTTTAAAAGTTTGTCCACCATCATTGCTTTCCATAAGGCTAAATCCGCTGATAATTACTTTTTTATTGTCAGCAGGTGAAACGGAAATTTTTCCGAAATAATATCCATAAGTGTTGTATAAATTCAAGCCTTTTGTATTTACTTTTCTCCATGTTAGCCCAGCATTATCGCTCCGATACACTTCACAGCCAATGATAGGCGTGTTGAAAAGCGCCGTGTTGGCATCTGATAAATAATCATACACAGCGGTCGGCTTTATCTTGCCCGAGCGCACCATTTCTTTCACTGTTGAATCGTTATATTTTTTATCAAAATCATTTTCCAGGAAAAAAGAATCCATTTTTTTGTTGTCCATCAAAAGGAATTTTCCTTTAGAAATATTTTTAAAATCACCTAAAACATATTTCAACGAATCTGTCTTTTTTTTGGCGGTATCGGGCCTCCGGTTTTGGTTATCGAGCGTTGCATAAATTATTTGTGGATTCAACTTATAAACAGCAATACCAATTCTGCCTGTTCCATTATCTTCCGGAAAACCCGATGACGTTCCTGTAACTTTTTTCCAGCTATTTCCGCCGTCTTCACTTTTATAGATTGCCGATGTATTTCCAGCCTCTACAAAATTCCATGCACGTCTCTCACGGTGCCACATAGACGCAAAAATTTCATTCGGATTTTTTGGGTTGATATCCATGTCAATTGCGCCCGTATTATCATCAACATACAAAGCCTGTTTCCATGTTTTACCACCGTCGGAGGTTTTATATACTCCTCTTTCTTTATTAGGCGAATATAGATGCCCGATAACTGCGACCCAGGCAATATTTTTATCATTCGGATCAAGTAATATTTTACCAATATGCTGGCTTTCAGGGAGCCCGAGATACTGCCAAGTCTTTCCTGTGTCAATACTTTTATAAACTCCAATACCGGCATAGGAAGACCGGCTGCTGTTGGCTTCTCCGGTGCCTATCCAAATTTCACCGTCTTTCCAATTAACGGCGATATCGCCAATCCCTATTACCTCTTCATGATCAAAAATAGGAACAAAGCTTTGGCCGTTATTGGTGGTATGCCATAAGCCACCGGTAGCATAAGCCACATAAAATTCAGTTGGATCTGTGGGATTTACAGCTACATCAACCACTCTCCCACTCATTATAGATGGGCCAATGTTTCTAAATTTTATATTTTTTAATAAAGATTCGCTTTGCAATAATTTTCTCCTTGCCAAACCGTTCAATCTATCAGAGGCTGTAGTTGGCCCCACCTGTGCAGTTGAAGAATGAAAGGTTAAAATTGATACAAACAAAAATGAACTGTACAGTATAACTGTTCTTAATTTGGTAAATTTGAAACTGTAAAACATCATTAAAATTTTTAGCTATATTATGATTTCTAAAATAAAAAATTTGGCATATCTTATTATTGCAATGTCATTTTGCAATACGGCCAATGCACAATATAAAACTTATAAGCTTTCGGTAAACGGAGACACATTAAATGCCATCGATAAAAATGGATTAAAGGAAGGAAAATGGGTTGTACATGTTAATCCGTTACGCGGTGAGCCTGGGTATGAAGAAGAGGGAATTTTTCAGAAAAACCAAAAAGATGGGATGTGGAGAAAATATACTTTACAAGGAGATGTCACAGCTATTGAGAGTTATAAATACGGCGGCAAAGACGGGTTGAGTCAATATTTTACTCCTTTGGGCGAATTAGACAGGGAAGAAAACTGGAAAGGATACAACCCTGATGCGCCCTATGACACCATTGCCATTTATGGCACGGGAAGCAATGAAATTATTAGTTTCAAAGTTGTAAAGGCCGAACAATATAGTGTGAAGAATGGCAATTGGACTTATTATGATCCCTCCACCGGGCGGGTATTGAAGATCGAAAAATATGATCACAACCGCCTGATTCAGCAGCCCAAAGAAGACGTGGTTACAGAAGAGCCAAAAAAAGTTGCAAAGCCTGCAGAAGTATTAGAATATGAAAAAAAGAATAGTGGCAAAAAGAAGGTAAAGGTGAGGGACGGGCAAACAGGAAATTGATGTTTGATCTGCTTTTATATTTTCTGCTGACAGATCAAAAAAGTTATAGTATTATTTACCGAAAATATTTAAAAAAAATGAGCAACATAACTCTATGCTGCTCATACATAATTTGGGTCTTTCAAAATCTAATGTAAAATAAAGTGGGGGTCTAACTTAGATTATTGATTCTAAAAAATTTTTCAAGGAATATTACTTAATATAATGCAAAAATGTTGCCAAAAAACAATTTTTCAAATTATCCATTAATTATCAACCTCTTGTGAATTTAATTTTTATTAGATCTTCTATTAAAATTTCTTGAAATCTATTTTTTTGCTAGTTTTTTAAGTTCATTGAAGAGATTATTGATTCAATTTTGGCTTCTAATTTCTTATCGGCAGCCTCAAATTCAGAAGCAGAATTTAGCGGCATATTTACACTGAAATAGAATTTTATTTTAGGTTCTGTTCCACTTGGCCGGGCAGAGATTTTGCTACCATCTTCCGTAATAAATTGCAATACATTGCTTTTGGGAAGGTCAATTTTTGTTATACTACCCGTTTTTAAATTTTTCATTTCCTGGCTTTCATAGTCGTACAGTTCCAACACAGGACTTCCGTCTATATCCTTAGGCGGATTATTTCTATACCCTTGCATCATATCGGCAATTTCTTTAGATCCATTCATTCCTTTTTTAGTAATAGAAATGAGATTCTCTTTATAGAATCCGTAGGTAACGTATAACTCAATCAATTTATTAAAAAGAGTTTGCCAGTTATTTTTTTCAACCGCTGCCATCTCACAAATCATCGCGACAGCACTTACGGCATCTTTATCGCGAACCTTATCTCCGATCATTAAACCAAAACTTTCTTCTCCGCCAACTACATAATTTTCCTTGCCTTCTTTTTCTTTTATCATTGCCGCAATCCACTTAAAACCTGTAAGCACATTATAACATGATATTTTTTTCGCCTTTGCGATTACATCAATAAGGTCCGTTGTTACAATCGTTTTTATCACCATATCCTCCGGGCTTGCCATTCCGTTATTTTTTCTTGCCTCAATAATATAATTAAAAACAAGCAGGGCCGTTTGGTTACCATTTAGCAAAACCCATTCGCCTGCATTATTTTTAACGCCAATGCCTACACGATCTGCATCCGGATCTGTTCCTAACAAAATATCGGCATCCAATTCTTTAGCTTTTTTAAGGCCAATGCTCATTGTTTCCTTTTCCTCAGGATTTGGATAGATCACCGTAGGAAAATTTCCGTCAGGTTTTTCCTGTTCCTGAACGATATGAACGTTATTAAATCCAAAGGCTTTTAAGGCTTGAGGCACCAGCATAATTCCAGAACCATGAATGGGTGTGTATACTATTTTAAGATCATGTTGCTCTTTGCACACTTGAGGATTTATACTTAACCCTTTCACCATTTCAATATAATCATGATCCATGTCTTTGCCGATTATGGTGATATTACTTTCCATTCCTTTCCATTTTACATCATCAAGGCTTTTTATTTTTTCCACTTCTGCAATTACATTTTCATCATGCGGTGAAACCATTTGTGCTCCATCATCCCAATAAGCTTTATAGCCATTGTATTCTTTAGGATTATGAGAAGCAGTGCACACAACGCCGCCCTGGCAGCCTAACTTCCGTATTGCAAAACTTAGTTCCGGCGTGGGTCGCAGTGATTCAAATAAATAAACTTTAATGCCGTTGGCCGCGAAAATATTTGCAGTGATCTCAGCAAACTTCCTGCTGTTATTGCGGCAGTCATGTGCTATTGCTACACTAACGGTGTTGAAACAACGCTTTAAATAATTAGCATACCCTTGTGTTGCCATTCCAACTGTATAAGTATTGATACGGTTTGTGCCAACGCCCATAATGCCTCGAAGGCCGCCCGTTCCAAATTCAAGATCTTTATAAAAAGCGTCTTCAAGTTCTGCTTCATTTTCTTTTTTTAAACGAATTATTTCATTTTTTGTAGCCTCATCGTATTTCCCTGACAGCCATTCATTGATTTTATTTTCTGTTGTTGCTTGCATATTATTTTTTTTACAATTTGAAGATATTCTTTTTTGATTATTTGAAATCAGCAATGTTCAATACGCTTATTTTTGCAGGATGCGCTTTTCACAAAACTACAGAAAACAAAGTCTTTTTTTCGCCGTTGTGTTTTTCAGTTTCAATTATCATAATCTATTACATGCACAATATACTTTTAAGAATGATATTAATTTAAGTAAGCTCCAAACTTTTAGTGATACGGCCAATCAACATACATTTTATCCTTTCAATAAAAAAAGAATTAGGTTGGTAACCGCGGCAAATATTGTTGGCTACGGCGGCGCACTTATAGGCCTTAATGCGGAGTGGTATGCAAAGTATCCCAGGTCAGGTTTTCATTTTTTTAATGATGACGCTGAATGGTTGCAGGTGGATAAAGTTGGGCATGCTTACAGCGCGTACACTGAAAGCCGGGTATGTATGGAACTTTGGCGATGGGCTGGTTTGCCAAGAAAGCAAAGAATATTACTCGGTGGGTTAAGCGGTGTCGCTTACCAATCCATTATAGAAGTTCTTGATGGTTTTTCAGCCGAGTATGGATTTAGCCCCGGCGATTTCGCGGCAAATATTTTAGGATCAGGAATATTTATGACGCAGGAATTTGCATGGGATGATCAGAGGATAAAATTTAAATTTTCTTTCCATAAAAAATATTATGGTGAAGGAGATTTGAATAACAGGGCTGACGCCATTTATGGCAAAACTGAAATTGAAAGATTTATAAAAGATTATAACGCACAAACATATTGGTTAAGCGCCAACCTGTTTTCGTTTTTGCCTGATACAAAACTTCCGCGGTGGTTATCGATTTCTGCCGGATACGGCGCTGAAGGAATGTTTGGCGCGACAAGCAATATCGGCTATGATAAAACAGGAAATGTAATATTTGACAGAAGAGACATTAAGCGTTACCGGCAATGGTATCTTTCACCGGATATTGATTTGACAAAAATCAGTACGAATAAAAAAGGCCTGAAGTTTTTATTCTTTGTGTTGAGCGCAGTAAAGTTTCCCGCGCCTACCCTGGAATTTTCCAATGGAAGTTTCAAAGGTCATTGGCTGGTCTTTTAAATTACATGTAAGAAGAAAAAAAATAAAATAAAATTATCCGTTGATCATTTTCCTGAATGCGAATTAGCAGGTTGGTTTTCCAATCTTGCTCCCAATATTTTATCACCTTCAGTTTCCACTATTATTTTTTCGTCTACCCCTGTTGAAATAGAAAGGCCAACATAATCCGCAGAAACGGGAAACTCTTTATGACTTCTTTCTACCAGCACAAGCGCTTGTATTTTTTTTGGATAAAATGTTAGAAATGGATGAAGCGCATACATTAAAGTTTTGCCGGTATTAGCAACGTCATCTACAATTATAATAACTGAATTATCAAAGGCCCGTTCTTGCTTGAGAGAGATTTTTTTTGGATTTTTTTTATCAATGTCAATTTCTATAACAATGATCTCCCCTTTGAAAACATCTTTGAGAAAAGATTTTATTATTCTTGAAATAATTAGTCCATTTTCCTTTATACCTGCAAGTATGATTTGCTGTTCTCCTACATTTCGTTCTACAATTTCGTAAGCGATTCGTTGCATTTTTTTCAGCGCCATATCCGCTGAAAGAATAAAAGATTGAGATGCCATTGTCTATTTTTTTATTAATGAAATACTAATTTGCAATTGACTTATAAACAGGTAAACAGTTAACTTAGCACCATATATTATTTTATGCCAGTAATTCAGCAAATTATTTTTATAGCACTAACCATTTTTGCCGTTATTTTATTTGTCAAAAAAGCTTCCGAAATATACAGCAATATTAATTTAGGGCATGATGAAGATTTATCGGGCGACAAAGGAAAACGTTGGAGAAACGTATTGTTACTCGCTTTGGGCCAAAAGAAAATGTTTCGCTATCCGCTTGTAGGTATTATGCATTTTGTTATTTACGCTGGTTTTATCATTATAAATATTGAAGTTTTAGAAATTGTTCTTGATGGCATTTTCGGCACGCACCGAATGTTTGCCAACACGCTTGGAGGTTTTTACACATTTATAGTAGATTTTTTTGAGATCCTTGCGATTGGCGTTTTACTGGCATGTGTTATTTTTTTTGCAAGAAGAAATGTTTTAAAACTAAAACGGTTTATGAAACATGAGTTGGACGGATGGCCACATACCGATGCTAACCTTATTTTAATTACGGAAATTATTTTAATGACGCTTTTTCTTACAATGAATGCTGCAGATCGTGCTTTACAATTACAGGGAAATGTTCATTACGTTGACCATGGAAACTTTGTTCTGTCAGGCTTGTTTGCTTCATCGTTACAACATCTTTCGTCTACAACATTAGTTGGTATGGAACGCACTTGTTGGTGGCTGCACATAACCGGCATTTTTGCGTTTCTAAACTACCTGCCTTATAGCAAGCATTTTCACATTTTACTTGCTTTTCCTAATACTTACTTTAAACCGCTCGTTGCAAAGGGTAAAATGGATAATATGGAAAATGTAGAAAAGGAAGTGCAGTATATGTTTAACCCTGAAACAGCGCCTGCTAACCTGCCTACCGGACAGGCAGGCGATGATGCACAAACACCAAGATTTGGTGCAAAGGATATTTTTGATTTGAGCTGGAAAAATTTATTAGATGCGTACACCTGTACAGAATGTGGAAGATGCACTGCGGCATGCCCGGCAAACATTACCGGCAAATTGCTTAACCCAAGGAAAATCATGATGGATACACGGGACAGAATGGAAGAGGTGCGGGAGAATATTAAATCTAACGGTGGCTTTAAAGATGATAGCAAAACGCTTTTATACAATTACATTACATCAGAAGAACTAAGGGCTTGCACCTCCTGCAATGCCTGTGTTGAAGAATGCCCTGTTAGTATAAGCCCACTCGATATTATTTTCGAGTTGCGCAGGTCGTTAGTGATGGAAGAAAGTGATGCGCCACCGGAATGGAATGCAATGTTCAATAATATTGAAAACAACTTTGCTCCGTGGAAGTTTAGCCCGGATGAAAGAGATAAATGGACGCAAGATGTTCCCGGCACTTAAAACACAACTCTATTACATGGAAGCTTTTTCTGTATAGATTTAGAAACTTCTTTTAGCATCAAAATTTTCCAATTCTTTTGCCACAGCGTTTAAAAAAGTAGACCCTAATGATCCGTCAATAATACGATGATCATAGCTGAGAGAAATATACATCATGTGCCGTATGGCGATGCTATCACCTTGCTCGGTTTCTATTACAACCGGCCTTTTCTTTATAACTCCCACTGCCATAATTGCCACCTGCGGTTGGTTAATTATTGGTGTTCCCATGATGCTTCCAAATGTGCCAACATTCGTGAGCGTGAATGTACCACCTGCAGTATCATCAGGCTTTAGTTTATTGGTGCGTGCTGCATTGGCAAGTCCGTTTACCTGCCTGGTGAGCCCGGTTAAATTTAATTGATCCGCATTTTTAATCACGGGTACAATTAAGTTTCCGTTGGCCAGCGCTGTCGCCATCCCAATATTAATATCCTTTTTCACAATAATCCTATCAACATCAACGCTACTGTTAAGCAGCGGATATCTTTTAATGCATTTGATAATCGATTCAATAAACAGCGGAGTAAAGGTTATTTTTTCACCTTCCCTCGTTTCAAATTCTTTCTTAATTCTTTCACGCCACAACACCATTTTGGTAACATCACACTCTGCAAAACTGGTAACATGGGCGCTTATATTTTTACTATCCACCATATGCTTTGCAATCATCTTGCGCATTCGGTCCATTTCAATAATTTCAACATTTCCTGTAAAGGTTACCGGCGTACTATATTCCTTTTTTTCTGGAACTTGCAACTGTTCGTCAACTCCCAAAACCGTTTGTGGCTCAGCCTTTTCATACCTGGGCTGATTTTTCCTATTTTCCAAATAAACCATAATATCCTTCTTACTTACTCTTCCATCCTGACCCGTTCCCTCAATTTGTTCAAGATCATTCATGGAAATGCCTTCGCTTGAGGCAATATTTAAAACTAAGGGAGAATAAAATCTAATACCGGGGTTATTGTTTACCGGGATATTTTTTTCCGCCGGCTGAAAGGGAATTTCTTCAGCATAGTGAGCATCTTCATGTACCTTAGATATTTTTTCAGTTGTAGTTTGTTCTACGGCTTCCACGTTACTTTCAGTTACCGAACCATTCGTTTCTATTCTTGCAATAACTTTTCCGATGGGTACAACATCATTTTCTTTAAAAAGTAATTCTGCAATAATTCCATCTGCGGTGGAAGGCACCTCACTATCAACCTTATCGGTTGCAATTTCAAGAATCGTTTCATCCTGCTCCACTTTATCTCCAGGTTTTTTCAACCATTTTAGTATCGTGGCTTCCATAATGCTTTCACCTAACTTAGGCATTACTAAATCTACCGTGCTCATATAATTATTTTAATTATCAATTAATTGATATCCGTCAAAATTAAGTAAAAAGGCTAAGTTATAAATTAATGTGTTCAAGCAAGGCTTCTCATCTTCCTCTTAAGAATCAGGAAATAATAAAATCCCTTTGAAAGGGATAAAAAATCGAAAAGTTTTTCAAAAATATAATAAATCCTTCTTCAGCGAAATTTGCCTTAAAAGATTTTTATCTCATAACAAATGGATATTTATCATAGTGTTTCAAAGCCAAACCTGTACCCTTTACAACACTTGTTAAAGGATCATCTGCGATGTGCACGGGAAGTTTTATTTTATTTTCCAATCTTTTATCTATTCCCCTTAACAAAGCGCCGCCACCCGCCAAATATAAACCACGCCGATATATATCAGAAGCAATTTCCGGGGGCGTAGTTTCTAACGCCTTTAATATACCTTCTTCGATTTTGAAAATCGATTTATCAAGCGCTTCGGCTATTTCAAGATAAGTCACCATTATTTGTTTAGGAATACCGGTAACGAGGTCTCTGCCGTAAACAGCTAAATCTTCCGGAGGATTATCAATATCTTTCATGGCGGCGCCAATTTGAATTTTTATTTGTTCCGCGGTGCGTTCACCTATGAGCAGGCTATGATACCTTCTTATGGCTTCCATAATATCAGCGGTAAATTCATCACCGGCGATCCTGATCGATTGATCACACACAATTCCTGCGAGGGCAATTACTGTTATACCAGTTGTGCCTCCGCCAATGTCGATGATCATATTGCCCACAGGTTCTTCCACATCTATTCCAATTCCAAGTGCAGCCGCCATAGGCTCATGAATCAGGTAAACTTCTTTAGCGCCAGCCTGCTCTGCACTATCACGAACGGCACGCTTTTCAACTTCTGTAATACTGCTGGGTATACAAATCATCATCCGCCAACTGGGTGGAAATAGTGGCTTTTTTGGATAAATCTTTTTGATCATTTCCCTTATCATCAACTCAGCGGCGTTAAAGTCAGCTATTACTCCATCTTTTAAAGGGCGAACGGTCCGGATGCTTTCATGCGTCTTCTCATGCATCATCAAAGCTTTTTTACCTACGGCAAGTACGTTTTTTGGATTATTACGATCAAGGGCAATGATTGATGGCTCGTTTACGACAACGACATCATTATGAATTATTAAGGTATTTGCTGTCCCAAGATCAATGGCAATTTCCTGAGTGAAAAAATTAAAAAAACCCATGGTTTAAGGAGATATTGAAAAATTACTAATGGGTGCAAAGTTGTAGGAATTAATTCAAATTACAATTGAAAGCTTTGTGGAATTTAAAATGGCGGGAACTGCAAAAACTTAACCTGAAATTAAATTTGCCTATTTCACCTAAACATTTGATAAAAAATTTGTTTACATTTTTGTAAAACATTAGCGGCCATGTTCAATTATGCCTTCATTTCAATTTCATTTCCTATCTTTATTAGGGTATAAACAATGATGTTGTAAGGCATTAGGTAAAATTTTTTGCATAAAACTAAAAGAGAAGAAATAGGAAATAAAGCTTAAAAACAATCGTTTTATTTTAAAGCGATTAAAATTTTCACCAGAAAGGTGCTAAATGGTATGAAAATAGCTTAAGAAAATGTGCAATAATTTTCGGCAATTCTGTAACCCTGAAACTGTAAACTCTCAATGAAAAATTTGCTTGTATTAATCGTGCTGATAAGCCTTTCCGGCTTCTTCTCTTCGTGCCAAAAACCGTTTAATGATCCTAATGGTACCGTAAAGCCTCTGGCTTATGATGTAAACGCGCAAATATTTATTGATAGCTCTGGCATAACTGATCCTTCGCAAAAAACTGCGATTAGTAACTTTTGTGTACAATTAAAAGATTCTTCGCTCTGGACAAAATTTATTGCAATTTATCCGATGGTGGGCGGCTCTGCAAATACAACAAAATGGAATTTAAAGGATCCAAGAGATTTAGATGCTGCTTACCGGTTAACTTTTTATGGCTCACCTGTTTTTGCACCAACCGGAATTTTGTTTCCAAGCGTTAACGAATTTGCAGATACACATTTACCTGACAGCGCAATCAGCCCAACTACAGATGCCTCAATATCCTATTATTCAAGAACGCAAAATACAATTTCAGGATATGACATGGGATGTACCGATGGACTTACTCCCTATAATGAATTATCCATCTACTCAGATGCAGCAGATAATTCAGAATGGTTTGGGTTTAGTCAACAGATTTTCTCTCCAAATACAACAGGTTTGTTTATGCTTTCTTCTTCCGTATCTGACGTTACGCGTTACAGAAATGGAACTATAATCAGCACAAAAGGGGTGCCACCATCAACTATTTATACTAATCTGACATTCTTTTTAGGAAAGTCAAGAATCAGTTCACATTCCGGGCAAAAAGAATGTGGCCTTGCCACAATAGGAAAAGGATTAAATGACGCCCAGTCTCAAACTTTTTACAACATTGTACAAAATTTTGAAAAAGCACTCAATCGGCAAATGTAAAGTCTTATTGATTTTTAAATAAGAGAGAGAGTGGCACTTTAAATATTTTAGAAAATCACCTCTATTTTCTGGCTGCCATTAATTTTACGGTGCTAAGTATAAAAAACTGATGATCGTTTAATAAAGAAATCACTTCAAGTTTTTTATTTGAACGAAATCCATATCTGCAAATGATTGATTTTCTCCCGCCATGCCCCATATAAAAGAATAAGAAGAAGTACCGCAACCAGCATGAATAGACCAGGGCGCAGAAATTACGGCCTGATTTGCTGACACAACCAGGTGCCTTGTTTGATTGGGTTCTCCCATAAAATGAAAAACTCTTTGGCTATCATCAACGTCAAAATATAAATAAACTTCCATCCTACGGTAATGCGTATGCGCAGGCATTGTATTCCAAACATTGCCTTCATTCAAAATTGTTAAGCCCATTACCAGTTGGCAACTCTTTGTGCCTTTTTCATGAATGTATTTATAGATAACTCGCTCGTCACTGGTCGTCGCGTTTCCAAGACTTTCAGTTGCTGCCTCCTCTTTTTTCATCATTGTATTTTCATACGTATGATGTGCATTTGTGGAAAGAAGATAAAAATTAGACGGATTCTTCGGATCATTACTTTTAAAAGAAACATCTTTGGTTTCTCTTCCAAGGTATAGGCAATCCAATTTATTCAAGCCATATTCTTTCCCCTGTGCAACAATAGCTCCTGTTGCTCCAATATTAATAATGCCCATTTCCCTTCTTTCAAGAAAAAAATCAGATTTTAATTGGCTATAATTTTGCAAATGAATTTCATCGGCCACAGGAACTACACCACCAATAACCATTCGATCGTAGTGAGAATAAATAAAGCGGCTCTCTCCCGGCTTCATAAGATCTTTTATTAAGAATGCGCTTCGTAAAGCTTCGGTATTCATAGCACTTACTTCTGCAGGGCTATTTTGAAATCTTTCCTCCATCAACATATTTTTATATTTTTCTGATATTATAAATCGTTATTAAATGCTGCTCTTAATTTATACAACTTAATTTTCTTATGGAATTCAAATTGCCAATCTAAAGCAATTTTTATTGAAACAAATTAATGCTGAACGCTAATTCTTATTTTCAATTTCAAGAGGATTCAAAACGTTGTTCATCGCCCCATCCAACCGCCATCAACAACCATCACGTGGCCATTTATATAATCGCCCGCTTCCGATGCCAGCAACAAAGCTGCTCCTTTAAAATCTTCAGGCTTGCCCCAGCGCGCGGCAGGTATTCTATCTAAAATTGATTTGGAACGTACAGGATCGTCCCGCAATGCCTCGGTGTTGTTAGTGACGACATATCCCGGAGCTATCCCATTTACATTAATTCCCATAGGCGCCCATTCATTAGAAAATGCTTTTACAAGACCGGCAATGGCAGACTTACTGGCCGTATATCCGGGTACATTAATGCCACCCTGGAAACTTAATAAAGAACATGTAAAAATAATTTTTCCTGAGCTTTTGGAAATCATATCTTTTCCAAATTCGCGGGCCAGAATAAATTGTGCATCAAGGTTTACTGCCATAACCATATCCCAGTATTCGTCCGGATGCTCCGCTAAAGGTTTACGCAAAATCATCCCGGCGTTGTTTACTAAAATATCTACACTGTGGCTTGTTTTTACCTCACTGATAAAATAATATAATCCATCGCGATTAGAAATATCAACGACGTAGCCACTAAATTTTCGGCCAAGTGCATTTATTTGCTTCTCTGTATCACCGCCATTAATCGTGTTGGTTTTCGAGGTACCAATTATATCCGCGCCAGCCTCTGCTAGCCCAATTGCAATTGCTTGTCCAATGCCGGTGTTACTTCCTGTGACCAACGCTGTTTTGCCACTCAAATTAAATTTCTTAAGTATGTCCATCTTCTTATTTACAGGTTATTAGATTCTTTAAGTAAACCTTTTCTTATTCAATTTGCTTTACTAATTCAATTAATTCATCCCTCTTTGAAAAATTTGTGTTATACTTTTTTACCAGTTCATTGATCCCTTCTTTTTTAGCCGGAAATATATTCATTAGTTGTTTTTTACTATCGGCCCTTTCAATTTTATCATTTTTTAATATCCAATAAGAATAGCCAGGAATCACAGTAAAGCCTTCAGGTAATTTCAATTCATAAACATCGCCATTACTAATCAAAGATTTAAGTGAATATGAGGAAGAGGTAGCAGATGTAGACCCATACCCGACTGAAACACCTGTCTCATTAATTGCAGCCGTAAATTCAAGCAACAATGGTAAATCCGAATTTATCAATACTTCATAAAACTTATTATTTAATGGTATAAATTTTCGGTCATTAACTCAACCACAGCCTTCTTAGAAGGTGGGTTGGAATGCATCGGGCATAGCCCTCTTTAACTCTCTGGAGGCGGCGAGAACAAATCAAAATTTTGACCTTGACTTTCCTCTTTCTTATCTTCCTTCTCCTGATATTTTACATATCTTCTGATT
>JBBRSV010000122.1:0-14487 GCA_038245055.1 Chitinophagales bacterium
ATTAATTTTTGATATTTAGCTATAGATCCTTTTAACCGCTTCTTTATATTTTTCCATAATAACCTTCCTTTTCAGGCTCAATTTGGGAGTCATTTCGCCGGTTTCCACACTCCATTCATGTGAGAGTAATTCAAATTTTTTGATTTGCTCTACGTGATTGAATTGTTTGTTGTAATGTTCAATCTCTACCTTCAGTAAATCTTTTACCTTTTGGTTCTTTGCAATTTCTTCGTTTTCGCCAAATGAAATGTTTTGTTGTTTCCCCCATTCCCGTATTTTATTAAAAGCGGGAATTATCAATGCGCCCACATATTTTTCACCAGCACCTATCACCATAATATTTTCAACGTACGGTGACTCTTTTAATTTGTTTTCTACTACCACGGGCGCTACATATTTTCCACCGCTCGTTTTAAACATTTCTTTTTTACGATCTGTAATTTTAAGGAAAGTTTCATTGATCATCATTCCTATATCACCCGTTTTATACCATCCATCTTCAATTGTTTCTGCCGTAAGATCGGGCTGCTTATAATAACCCATCATAACATTTGGTCCTTTACACAATATTTCGCCATCGTCAGCAATTTTTACCTGCACGTTATTAATCAGGGGACCCACAGTGCCAAACATTCTCCCTTGCACTTCAAATCTGTTCACGCTTATCACCGGGGAAGTTTCAGTAAGACCGTAACCTTCCATTATAGGTATCTTTGCCGCTGTAAAAATTCGTATAAGCCTTACCTGGCATGCCGCACCGCCGCTTACTATACATACCAACTCATTTCCGAGCGCCTCGCGCCATTTGCTAAAAATTAATTTATTGGCAATTGAAAGCTGTAAATTATAGAGCAACCCCTGGTTCTTATTAATTTCAAACTTTTCCGCAAGCCCGTGTGCCCAAAAGAATAATTTTTTCTTAACGCCGGAAAGTTCTTCTCCTTTTTGCATAATTTTCTCATACACTTTTTCGAGTAGCCTTGGAACGGTAGTAAATAAATTTGGTTTTACTTCTCTTAAATTGTCGGCAATTGTTTCCATACTTTCCGCATAATAAATTGAGGTACCCTTAAACAAGTACAAGTAACTTACCATGCGTTCAAAAATATGATTTAGTGGCAAAAAGCTAAGGGCTTTTAAATTTTCTCCGGGAGGAAAACACGGCAAACTATCCATTACGTTGCTAAGAATATTTTTATGAGAAAGCATTACTCCCTTCGGCTTTCCGGTTGTGCCTGAAGTATAGATAATAGTAGCCAGATCTTCATATTGTATTTTATCGGAAATAGTTTTTACTTCCCTCAAATAAGTTTCATCAGCCGATAAAATATTTGTCCAATGTTTTACATTGTCTATTTTATTAAAGGAAAAGATCTCTTTTAATTCAGGTAAATTTCCTTTAATGCTATTTACTTTTTCGTATAAAGAAAGGTCGTTTACAAAAATTATTTTTACCCTGGCGTCATTTAAAATAAATTCAAGTTCCTGTTCATTTATTGTCGGGTAAACCGGGATGAGTACAGCGCCTATTTGCTGGACGGCCATATCCAGCATAAGCCATTCGGGGCAATTTTTTGAAATCACCGCAACCTTATCTCTTCCCTCAGCTGAATTGTCGCCGTTACCAATGCCCATTTGCAAAAGCCCTGCGCTTAATTTATTTATAATGCTGGAAATTTCCTGAATTGAATATTCCTTCCAGATCCCATTTTCCTTTGCAGCCAGGGGAGAATGTGTGGCTCCTTTTTGCAGGTGCCACTCGATGCAATCAAATAATCGTTTGGGTTCAGTCATAATAAATTATTATAAAAGGCAGCTATATCTATGCTTAAACTTAAGATGGAAGATACTCGAATTCTAAATCAGTTGAATCAAGAAAAAGGAATATGCCTGCAACTTTTAATAAATTAATTCAGTTACAACTGCTTTTAGTGATAATATTGTCCAGCGGGGATTTTGAAGATCCTTCCTTCCTGGAATTTATTGAAACCCGAATATTCTTCCGAATGAGTGCTGATCCAGTTTTGATAGCTCGCAAGATTTTGCGCTGCTCCAAAAATCCATTGATTATATGCCGGAAATAGTCCATCGTCAAGCAACTGTTCTTGTTTTTCAAAAAGAGCAAAAGGAAACTTTTTAGCATAAGCCTGGTCCCAATCCAAAATAAATCTTGTCCTGATCATCGTCAGTGTTTCAGCGTTAAGGCCATTCACCACTATGCTATTTTGCTTATTCATTGAAGTTAAAAAAGCGATCTCAAATGGACTTTTGCCTTTCACATTCGCAATTAAATTCTGCTCTGCAAAAAGCTTTTTATAACCATCCAATAATATATTTTTTATCTCTGCAGTGCGGGAAGTAAATGATTCAATATTGATAAATATTTCAGCATAAATAATGCACCACATTTTTTCCGGGCTATTGAAATAATATTTGCTCGCATAATAATAATTTCCTCCGTAAGAAGGATCGATTTCGATGCCTTTTTCCCAATATTTAATTGCATCGTTATCCAGCCGCCGCCAAAGCATTGCCCCATAGTCATTGTATAAGGCGCCGCTTTTTGGAAATGTCTTTATAGCGGTTTTGTATAATTTCTCTGCATCCTTGTCTTGTCCAAGAGCCTGGTATATTGTACCTCCAATCTGGTAAGCCTGGTCATCGGTATTATTATTTTCCAGGAAGGGTTTTATCGTTTCGAGGGCTTTTTCGTTTTGTTTTTGGAGGTAATAATCAAAGGCAAGATCCTTAGCTATTTCAATATTACCGGGCGATTGAGTGAGCGCGCGGCTTAGGATGAGTGAAGCGTTTGCATAATCGCCCTGGCGCATAAAAGTTTTTGCGTTATCGTGCAGTTTTTCAATGTCGTCTGTTTGAGCAAAAACTAAGGTTGATATATAGCAAAGGCAGAATGCCACCAGGATTTTTTTCATTTGCTAAAGATAAAAATAGTTTAGGGCTAAAAAGCAAGGGAATAAGAAATTATGATTTTCTGTTAATTACTTCTTCATCAAATAAGGTGTGTAAATAAGCCATCTCTTAATTTCGGTTCAAACCAGGTACTTTTCGGAGGCATTACATTTCCGCTGTCGGCTATGTCAAATAATTGGTCGATGCTTACCGGAAAGAGGCTAAAGGCCACCACCATCTCTTTACTGTTCACCTTCTTCTCCAGTTCTTTTAAACCGCGAATTCCGCCGACGAAATCAATACGCTTATCGGTACGCTGGTCGTGAATTCCTAAAATCGGCTCCAGCAAATTATTTTGTAAAATGGTGATGTCCAGGATGCCAATAGGATCTGTTGAAAAAGTGCCATCCAGCGCCGTGAGTTTATACCAGGTGCCATTAAGATACATCCCGAAATTATGTATGTCTTTAGGGCTATAAGGTTCACTTTCCTTAGCTATGGAAAAACTTTTATTTACCCGTTCAAAAAAGTCATCCTGTGATAAACCGTTGAGGTCTTTGACAACACGGTTGTAATCCATTATGTGCAATTGCCCTGCCGGAAATAATGTCGTGAGGAAATAACCGGCTTCTTCACTGTCAGCTAACTGGTATTTTACTTTGGCTGCAGAGGCGGCACGATGATGCCCGTCAGCAATGTATGTACAAGGCACTTTCTCTTTAAATATATCCGTGATCTTTTGAATTATTTTTTCATTGCTAACTACCCACACTGTATGTTGAACATTATCATCTGCCTTGAAATTATAGACTGGGCTTTTTTCACCTTTCCATTTTTCAATAAGGTCATTTAATTCGGCAACGTCACGAAAAGCAAGGAATACATTACCAGTTTGGGCGCCGGTAGTTTTAATATGTTCGATGCGGTCTTCTTCCTTTTCGGGCCGCGTAAATTCATGTTTTTTTATCAACCCATTTTCATAATCCTCTACGGTGCTGCAACACACAAGTCCTGTTTGGGATTTATCGCCCATAATTAGTTGATAAATATAGTAACAAGGTTTGCTTTCGTTGAAAAGTACAGGCCGGCTAATAAATGCATCCAGGTTCTCTTTTGCTTTGGCATAAACCCCTTTGCTGTGTACGTCAATACTCGCCGGAAGATCTATTTCACTTTTAGTAATGTGCAGGAAGGAAAACGGGTTGCCCTCCGCTTCAATTTTAGCTTCTTTGCTACTTAGCACGTCATATGGCTGCGATGCAACTTGCCTGGCAAATTGAGCTTCTGGCCTTAAAGCTTTGAAGGGAGAAATTGAAACCATGGGTGTATGATTAACCTGAAAATTTTATAACCTCGGTAAGGGTTGCAAATATATACAATCACGATGATTTAGGATTAACGCGGGATAATTTTAAATTTTCCCTGATGATGGTAAGCATTTAGATTTTTTTCACCGTTTACATCAAAGCGAATTTTTTATCAAACGTTTATATTTTATGCTCAAATTCTTGCATGATCTCAATAAGAAATTCTACACTACTTAATGGCAGCGCGTTATAAATAGAGGCTCTGAAACCTCCAACAGACCGGTGCCCTTTAATTCCATAAATATGATGTTGCTCCGCAAAATCAAGAAATTGTTTTTCAAGGGAAGTATCATTCATAACGAAGCAGGCATTCATTTTACTGCGGTCTTCCCTGGCTGCGGTTGCCTTAAAAAGCGGGCTTTCATCAATAGCCTTATACAATAACGCAGCTTTTTCATTGTTGATTTTTTCAATGGCGTCAATGCCTCCTGAATTTTTAAGCCATTTAAGCGTAAGCATTGAAACAAATACAGCAAAAACCGGCGGAGTATTTAGCATACTTCCTTCTTTAATATGGTTTCTGTAATCCATAATTGTAGGCAAAGTGCGCGTTACTTTACCCAAAATATTTTTATTTATTACAACTAGGTTTACGCCGGCCGGGCCCATATTTTTTTGCGCACCTGCATATATCAATCCGAAAGAATTAAAATCTCTTTGCCTGCTAAAAATATCGCTGCACATGTCGGCAATCAATGGCACGTTTACTTTGGGAATGGTTTGGTACTGCGTTCCATAAATGGTATTGTTGGTGGTAATGTGAAGATATTGCGCATTGCCAGGAACCGTAAAATCCTTCGGTATGTAATTATAATTTTTATCTTTTGAGCTGCAAACGACATCAACATTTCCAAAAACTTTTGCCTCAGCAAGCGCCTTTGAACTCCATACGCCTGTGTCAGCATATGCAGCGGTATCTTTTTCATTAAGAAGGTTCATAGGTACTTGCATAAATTGTGTAGATGCACCCCCATGTAAAAACAAGACTTCATGATCGGCATCAAGCTGCATTAATTCTTTCACCAATGATCTTGCCTCGTCCATTATGCCCTGAAATTCCGGCGTTCTATGCCCCATTTCAAGAATTGACAAACCGGAATTATTATAATTTAAGATTGCTTCGGAAGCTTGCTCAAATACAATTTTTGGTAATACTGACGGGCCTCCATTGAAATTATGGACCACTTTATTTTGTTTTAAAACATCCTGCATAACTGCTGCCATTTGTAAAAAAATTAGGTGGCAAATTTAAGAAAATAAGATCAGGTTGAAATTCTGTAATTTAAAAAGACTATGATAAATTAATTCTTCTTCATTATCAATTATCAATTATCAATTGGGACACTCTATTCTTCTCTTCCGTTGATGGAATTATTCTTCCAGCTTTCATTCAAGTCTTCAAAACCTTTAAGATCATTTTCTGAAAACTGTTTAGATGTTAGACTAGATAGGTCCGGCTGGCCGGCATTTACCCAGGCTGTGAACCAGAAAGAAGCAATAGTAAAAATGGATTGTCTCATTCGCCGCTCAACCATTCCGTTGAGTTTATTGTTGTAAGCAATAGTATAGGCCGAAGAGTATTGCCTGATTATAATATTATTCCTTTTTTCAAATGCATATTTTTCATCTCCCGGAAACTGTTTAGACAATTCTTTTTCGAAGGTCAAAACTGAGTCTGCTTCTTTACCACTTTCCAAAACCCTGTCCCAAATAAAAACTCCCGGATTCTTGATATAGCTGGCTTTGCCAATAAAAAAATCAAATTGGTTATCAGCGAGTAATTCGGGTACGCGGCTTTCCCAAAAAGCATGGATGCCAACCTGGTTGGTTAGTTGCCCATTGTGATTGCTGCTGGCGTGAAGCGGAACGTGGGCATCTGCAATGTAATGTCCAATCTCTGCGCTGTTCTTCATGATTGAAGAAAAGTTTTTTTCTTTAAAAGCTTTCGTTAGCCTGCCAAGCATTACCTGCACATGCCAAGGCACTATGCCGTATGCCAACAAGGTATCTTCCCCAAATTTAGCAACCGCATCTTTCCAATCATGTGGCAAAGATGTATAAGGGTAACCTCCATAATGATCAATATCAATGTAATGCCTTGGGCCTTCGCCAGTCACTGCATATCTGCGTTTATCGGGATCAACCGCATGCTCACTTAAAAAATCAATATTAGGTTTATACAAAACCATCATTTGTGGTGGCAGCAAAAAAACAGCGAAATAATTTATTTTTTTATGGGCAAAAAATCCCCAGCAAAAACTTTGGTAAGCAAATGAAACGAAACAAATAGTAAAAAATATTTTCTTCAACTATAAAATCTTAATTGATGAGTAATAAATTTAAGGTAAGGTTTCGTCTGAAATTTCTGTTGCCATGGCAGTAACACCACCACTTACGGCAAATTTCATAGATTGTGCGGCGCTTATATTGGTAATTGGCTTCACCTTTTCTTTGGGAACAATATATACATTTCCTGCTACTGAATAAGCCATAGGCAAGTAAACAGCTACATAATTTTCCATACCAAAACCGCTCATATCTTCCTGCGTAATAAAGCCAACACGCCATATATCGGTATCGTCTACATTAGCCAGTACGCTGTTTGTAAATTTCTTTTTGTTGCCGGCAAATGCTTCAAAAAAATCGCGAATAAAAGAATAGAAAAGTTTAACTCCCGGCGTTCTCTCCAGGTATTTGTCCATTACAGAAAGCAGGCGGCTCATTACAAAAAACGAACTTAAGTAGCCCGTAAGAATGATAAATCCAATGATTGATACAAACCCAATTCCGGGGATATTAATTGCCGGCCGTAGTATATTATCAATTTTGTCAAAAATTTCATAGATGAAGTATATGGTAATGGAAATTGGCCCCAGTATAAGCAGCCCTTGTAAAAAATATTGGATTATTTTCTGATAACGTACTGACTTTGCCATAAAAATTAAATTAAAAATAAAGGTAAGTTTTGTACCGCTCATCCTGAAAATTTCAGGATTAATAAAAAATAATTGATGGAAACTTGGGCAACATAAAAAGTTTCCATAGTTTTGCCGCCCGATGGAAATAAAAGAACGAATAAGAGAAAAAGCAGATGAGCTTTTCCGCAGGTATGGAATAAAATCGGTGACAATGGATGAAATTGCCAACCAGTTAGGTGTTTCTAAGAAAACAATTTACCATTCATTTTCCGATAAAAATGAATTGGTGGATGAAGTGGTCGTAGATATTCTTAAGTATAATAAAAATTGTTGCCAAAGCTACAAATCAAGTTCGCTCAATGCGATTCATGAAGTGTATTTAGCAATGGAAATGTTGCAGGTGATGTTCGATAACATGAACCCTGTAATTCTTTTCGATATAGAAAGAAACCATCCCGCTACTTATAAAAAATTTAAAGATTATAAATATTTATTCCTATATGAGCTGGTGAAAGAAAATATTGACCGGGGAAAAAGGGAAGAACTCTACCGGCCGGAAGTGAATACAGATGTTGCCGCCAAAGTAAGATTGGAAACGATGATGTTGCCTTTTAATGAACAATTATTTCCTAAAAATAAATTTTCACTGGCCATACTCCAGCAGCAGTTAATTGAATATTTTCTGTTTGGAATAGCCAGTATGAAAGGGTATAAACTTATATTGAAATATCAAAAAGAAGGATCTGGAAAAAACCAGCTAAACAAAACTGCAGTACAATGAAAATGAAAATAATTTTTGAAATAACACTTTGCCTGGGCCTTTCTTTTTTCGGAATTAAAGCAAGTGCGCAAACTGCTACCCAGCCTGCAATATATCAATTCAGTGCAAGAGAGGCAGTAGATTACGCACTCAAAAATGCGGTACAGGTAAAGAATGCTTTGATTGATGTTGAATTACAACGACAAACCAATAAAGAGGTTACAGCAGCTGCCCTGCCGCAGATTACAGGCAGCGCAAGCGCTACCTACAATCCAAATGTTGCTGTTCAAAGTTTTCCAAACTTTATAGCACAGGGCACGTACGGAGTATTGCAGGCAAATAAGGTAAAGGATGGAAATGGAAATCCAATCTTAGCACCATCTGATTTTGGCTTGATCAATGCTGCCTTTGGCGCGAAATATTCTGTGATTGGGGGGATTGATTTAAAGCAATTACTTTTTGACGGACAAGTATTTGTTGGGCTTTTGGCGCGGAAAGAAATAATTCATAATTCCCAATTAGCGGCGGATGTAACTAAAGAACAGATAAAAGCGAATGTTTACAAAATCTATTACCAACTGGTGGTTGGGCAAAGACAAATTGGAACTATAACCGCCAATATTGATAACTACAATAAGTTATTGCATGATACAAAGGAGATTTATAAAAATGGTTTTGCGGAAAAATTGGATGTTGATAAAGTACAGGTGCAGCTGAATAATTTGGAAACGCAAAAATTGAAAGCTCAAAATCAAATTGATGCCGGCCTTGCTGGCTTGAAGTTTTTAATGAATATGCAGCAAAAAGATAGTTTACTTCTTACAGACACTTTATCTGATGATGAAATAAAATCTAACATTCTTGACGAAGCTTATAATTACCAGGATCGCAAAGAATACCAGCAGCTTGAATCTGCCGTTAGACTTGGCTCATATAATGTGAGAAGGTATCAGTTAAGCAAAATACCAACGCTTTCTTTTGAAGCCAATTACAGTAAAAGCGCCCAACGAAACCAGTTTAATTTTACCAAGGGTCCTTACTTTACCTCTTCATTTTTAGCGCTCCGTTTAAATATTCCCATTTTTGAAGGAGGTGCTACAAACGCAAAAATTGCGGAGGCAAAGTTATCGATGCTCAAAACGAGTAACAGTCTAGAACAATTGAAATCCTCAATAGATAATGACGTAGCGCAATCCCGGATAAACCTTAAATCTGCTTTAATAACAATGGATAGCCAGAAAAAAAATATTGAACTGGCGCAACAAGTTTACAATTCAACCAAATTAAAATATGAGCAGGGCCTTGGAAGCAACCAGGAAATAAATACGGCACAAACTGACAAGGTAACTGCTCAAAATAACTATTACAACTCACTATATGATGCAATTATTGCGAAGATTAATTACCTGCAGGCTGCGGGCAAACTTTAAAAACAATCACTACCTAATTAATTAAATACAATGCAAAAATTAACCAGACTAAGCTTTCTAATATTATTTCTTGCCTTCGCGTCCTCGTGTGGTAATACCAATAAAAAAGAAGGAGGCGGAAGCATTAGCGACAAAAAAGCTGACTTGCAAAAACTTAAAAGTGACAGGCAAAATCTTGATGTAAAGATTGATGGTTTGGAGAAGGAAATTGCCAAAGTTGATACAACAGGAGGTGTAAAAGAAACTCCAAAGCTCGTATCTATCGAGCCACTGAAATTGCAGGATTTCAAGCATTACCTCGACCTTCAAGGCGTTGTTGATCCCCGTAATATTTCTTACGTAACTCCCAAAACTTCAGGATTGATCACTTCAATTTTGGTAAAACAAGGCGATCATGTTTCTAAGCGGCAACTCGTTGCCAGGCTTGATAATAGCATTGCTACGCAAAACGTTTCGGCAATTAAACAACAATTAGTAAGCATACGCGCGCAGTTGGAACTTGCCAAATCAGTTTATCAGAGACAACAAAATCTTTGGGACCAGCACATTGGTACCGAAGTATTGTTATTGCAGGATAAAACAAATGTAGAATCACTTGAAGGGCAATTAAAAGCCGTACAGGCGCAAGTGAATTCAGCACAGACACAGGCAAATCAAAGTAATGTTTACAGCGATGTAAGTGGAACCGTAGACGAAATAACTGCGCATGTTGGAGAGTCTTTCACTCCCGGAGTTGGTTACATTAAAATTGTGAACACCAGCGATCTCAAGATCACCGTAACTGTACCTGAAAATTATGCTTCAAAAATTGCAAAAGGAACAGCGGTGGAAGTTGAGATTCCTGATATTAATAAATCTTTTAGTAGTACTATTTCATTTCTCAGCCAATCGGTAGGTGCAAATTCACGCGGTCTTACCGCAGAAGCGAAAGTGCCTGCAGGTATGAATTTGAGGCCAAATCAAATTGCCCTTGTTAGAATTCTTGATTATTCTGCAACCAATACGATTGTAGTAAATGTAAATACTTTACAAAATGATGAAGATGGAAAATTTGTACTGGTAGCTGCTAAAGAGGGCAACAAGTTAATCGCCAGAAAACGTAAAGTGGTTATTGGCGAATTATATGGTGATAAGATTGAGATAAAGCAAGGATTGAAAGAAGGCGATGAATTAATAACCCAGGGCTACCAATCAATTTATGATGGACAATTAATCACGACCGAAACTGCCTGATAACTGTATTAGTATTTGACAAAATCAATTATTTCTTATGAGTGTAATGGAAAATATAAAGGGGAAGTTTAAAGAATTTGGGCCAACGAGTTGGTCTATTAGAAATAAAACATCCATCTACCTGCTGATCATTTTTGTATCATGCATTGGTATTTACCAGTTCGCTACTTTACCAAAAGAGCAATATCCGGACATTGTAATTCCAACAATATTTGTACAAACTATATATGTTGGCAATTCACCGCGCGACGTGGAAAACCTGGTTACCAGGCCGATTGAAAAACAATTAAAAGGAATTACCGGCGCAAAAATAAATAAGATCACGAGTACATCCTTGCAGGATTATTCTGCCATCACTGTTGAATTTGAAACGAATGTAGCTAAGGAAGTAGCACTGCAAAAAACAAAGGACGCGGTTGATAAGGCCAAGATTGATTTACCTACCGACCTTACTGAAGATCCTAAAGTGCAGGAATTAAATTTCAGCGAGCAGCCAATTATGTTTGTAAACATCAGTGGTGATTACAACATGATCGCGCTGAAAAAAATTGCTGATGATGCGAAAGATAAACTGGAAGAAATATCACAGTTGACAAGGGTAGATATTGTGGGTGCTCCGGAAAGAGAATTCCAGATAAATGTGGACAATTATAAAATGCAAAGTGCCAACATAACTTTTGATGATATTGCCAGGGCAGTTCAAAGTGAGAATGCTGACATTTCGGGCGGCTTGCTTGATGTTGGAAACATGAAAAGAACACTGCAGGTAAAAGGGCAATTTAAAAGCGCTTTTGATATCGAAAAAATAATCATCCGCAATACCGGTGGAGCGCCAATTTATTTAAAGGATATTGCGCAAATAAAAGATACGGTAAAAAATAGTGAAAGTTATGCCCGCTTAAACGGAAAAAATGTTGTTACATTAAACATTATAAAACGGTCTGGTGAAAATTTAATTGAAACTTCTGATGAAGTAAAAAAGACCGTAGAGGAAATGAAAGGGAATATTTTTCCTTCTAATTTAGATGTAGTTATTACTGGTGATACCAGCCGCGCTACGCGAACCTCCTTTAACGACCTGGTAAATTCGATTGCGATCGGATTTATTTTGGTGTTGTTTGTACTTATGTTTTTTATGGGAGTTACTAACGCGTTCTTTGTTGCGCTTTCGGTTCCGCTGAGTATGTTCGTTGCCTTCTTGTTTTTACCTGCAGCGGCATTAATAACGGGCTCTGACGTTACTTTGAATTTCATGGTGCTTTTTGCATTGCTCTTTGGGCTTGGAATTATTGTCGATGATGCCATTGTTGTTATAGAAAATACGCATAGGATATTCATGGAAAATAAAGGTAAAATATCAACCGTCACTGCTGCGAAAATGGCTGCCGGTGAGATTTTTCTCCCGGTTCTTTCAGGAACGCTAACGACCCTTGCTCCATTTTTTCCACTGCTGTTCTGGCCCGGAATTATCGGGAAATTTATGATCTATCTGCCAACGATGCTCATATTTACGCTAACAGCGTCGCTCGTGGTTGCCTTCATTATGAACCCAGTTTTTGCTGTAGATTTTATGAATCATCCTGATGAAGGAGTAAAAAGAAAGTCTGATGTATTTAAACGCCCCGCCTTTTGGATTCTATTGGTTGGTGGAATTCTTTTCGACCTGGCGCATATACCGTTTTTAGGAAACATCCTGATTCTACTTTCTTTATTTGTAGTCATAAATACCTATGTATTTGACGACCTGATTCATAAATTTCAAAACAAAGTTTTGCCAGCTATCATGCAGCGCTATGAAACGCTGTTAAAATGGGCACTTGCACGTTGGCGGCCTGTGTGGCTCCTTTTAGGAACTTTTGGCTTATTGATATTTTCGGGAATATTTTTTGCCCTGAGGCAAGTACCTGTTGTATTTTTTCCAAAAGGCGATCCCAATTTTATTTATGTCTATTTGAAGATGCCGGTAGGTACCAGCGTCGATTATACAGATTCCATAACCAAAACTTTAGAGAACAGAGTTACAAAAGTACTGGAGCCAAATGGTCAACCAAACCCAATTGTAGAGAGTATTATTTCCAATGTGGCTGTTGGTGCTTCTGACCCAAGCAGCGGCGACCGAAGCACGCAACCAAACCTTGGAAGAGTGCAGGTTTCATTTGTGGAATACGAAAAGCGTGATGGAAAATCTACAGAGCCCTATCTCGATTCTATAAGAAATGCGGTGAAAGGAATTCCGGGTGCACAGATTGCTGTAGCGCAGGAAGCAAGTGGCCCACCAACTGATCCTCCAATAAATATTGAAGTGCAAAGTGAAGATTTTGATAAGCTTACTTCCACTGCTAAAGCATTAAAATCTTATCTCGACAGTATACAAATTCCTGGTGTTGAAGAATTGAAAATGGATGTGGATCTTACCAATCCGGAAATTACACTTACGGTTAACCGTGAGCGTGCCTTATCGGCTGGCGTTTCTACGTCACAAATCGGGCAGCAGTTGCGTACGGCATTATTTGGCCGTGAGGTCTCTAAAATAAAAGATGGCGAAGATGAATATAAAATTCAATTAAGAAATAGCGAAGTACAAAGACAAAGCCTTTCTGAATTGTTGAATATGAAAATCGTATTCCGTGACCAGTCTGCAGGTGGAGCAGTAAAGCAAATTCCAATTAGTACTTTGGTAGATGTGGATTACACCAGCACTTATGGAAGTATTAAAAGAAAAAATGTAAAGCGTGTGATCACTTTATTTTCGAATGTGCTTACTGGTTATACACCGACTGAAGTAAATAAAAAAATTACGGCAGCGTTAGACAACTTTAACAAAAAAGGAGATGGCGTTAATATTACGCAAACAGGAGAAGGTGCGCAACAGGCAGAGACCGGTGCCTTCCTTTTTAAAGCGTTGTTGATTGCACTGATGCTCATTCTCCTCGTCTTGGTATTGCAGTTTAATTCTGTCGGTAAATCAGTGATCATTTTAACTGAAATCATCTTCAGTGTTATTGGTGTACTCCTTGGGTTTGGAATTACCGGCATGGAAGTCTCGGTTGTGATGACTGGTATTGGCATTGTAGGGCTGGCGGGCATTGTAGTAAAAAATGGTATTTTAGTAATTGAGTTTGCCGATGAATTACGCGGGCGCGGAATGAAAACAAGAGAAGCCGTAATTCAAGCTGGTAAAACGAGAATTATTCCGGTTATGCTAACGGCATTAGCCGCCATACTTGCACTCATTCCTTTAGCAATCGGCTTCAACATTAATTTTGTTACCCTGTTTTCCGATCTTAATCCGCATATATTTTTTGGCGGCGATAGTGCAAGATTCTGGAAGCCACTTGCCTGGACCATTATTTTTGGTTTGGCCTTTGCATTTTTTATGACGCTGATTATGGTGCCAAGCATGTACCTCATTGCCGAGAGATTAAGAAGGCCAATGCGCAAGCAATTTGGTGGCAAGTGGATATCAATGCTAGGTATTCCTCCGCTAACGATATTATTTATGCCATTAATGTTAGTGACCATGCTTCGTCATCGTGCAAGAGCTGCAAGATTAAAAAGAAAAATGGCTAATAAGTATGATGAAAGGTGGACCGGTAGCTGGTTCTAACTAAATAAAAACTAAACTTAAAACCTGCAGCATTAATTTGCCTGCAGGTTTTTTTATGCAATTTGGCGTCTTTAAAAATATATTTAAAACAATTTAATCAACATATTTTTAAAGTATTTACAAAAAAATCTCGTTACATTTAATACTACGAATTGTTTACCAATTTGCCGGACAAAGATTAAATCTGTCAGGCTCAAATCTTTTACAAAAATTAATTTTATGCAAAATAAAAAACATTCATCGAGAAGAAATTTTATTAAAA
>JBBRSV010000123.1:0-14260 GCA_038245055.1 Chitinophagales bacterium
AAGGCCACTTTGTTTCCACAACTCTATGGTCTCAAACATTTGCTGACGTGTCTCCAGATTATTACGCATGATATTTATTCTATCCGGCAAATTTATTAACTCTTAAATTTGTGGGCAATAGGGAGTTAGACGGTTGCTTACATTGTACTTATTAAAATAACTTTCAAATTCCTAATAAAAAACCGGGCAAATTAGTCCGGTTTTTTTATTATATCCAAAAGTACTGCTGTATTTTTTTAATATCATCTCATTATGCGTGAGTCTTCCGGGTAATCAAATTCCCGTTCTTTTACCCGGGTTATTTACTAAATTAATGCGCAATAAAAAACCCACCGTACGGTGGGCGTAAAAATGTTGAAATTGGGGTAAATTGAATGCTGAAGTTCAGGCCGATTTAAAATGATTAAGCATTTTGAGCAACCTGCTTAACACCATTTTTATATTCGCCAAGTATTACAACTTTTTTAAATCTAGAATATTGCTTTGCTGCTACTTCCATAGCTGCTTCAGTTTCACTTCTTAATTTGAGTCCTTTACTTTCAGCAGAATTGTAAATTTCAATATAAAAGCCATCTCTTAATGTTATAGCTCTTTCCCGTGGTCTTCCTGTTCTCATATTTATTTGTTTTTAATTTTTTAAACGTTATGTCAAGGTATGTTTCACTTTTTTAAATAAGCCACAAATGGCACCCAAACAATACAATATAATTGAGTTTTCATGAAAATATGAATTTCTTTTTTCATCATACGTACCTTAACAACTAATTCACTTTTAAAAAACTGCCTGAATGCCATTTTAAAGGTAATTATTCGGGGAAAATTTCAAATTAATATCTATACATTTCCGGTTTGTAAGGACCTTCTTTTGCTATGCCGAGATATTTACTTTGCTCATCTGTTAGCTCCTCAAGAACTACGCCAATTTTGCTTAAATGAAGCCGTGCTACTTTTTCATCCAGGTGCTTTGGTAATACGTAAACTTTATTTTCATAGTTTTTAGCATTTATCCAAAGCTCGAGCTGAGCTAATACCTGGTTCGTAAATGAATTACTCATTACAAAGCTCGGATGGCCTGTCGCACAACCCAAATTTACCAACCGCCCTTCTGCCAAAACGATAATATCTTTTCCTTCCAAAGTATATTTATCGACCTGGGGCTTAATAGTATCTTTTGAATTACCATAATTCTTATTTAACCAGGCAATGTCAATTTCTATGTCAAAATGGCCAATATTACATACAATTGCTTTGTCTTTCATAGCCAGAAAATGCTCCTTTCTAATAAGATCTCGGCAACCTGAAGCGGTTACAATAATGTCCGCTTCTTTAACGGCATCAATCATTTTCTTTACTTCAAAACCATCCATTGCAGCTTGTAAAGCACAAATCGGATCAATCTCGGTAACGATAACCCTTGCTCCCGCGCCTCTCAAACTTGCGGCAGAACCCTTACCTACATCACCGTATCCGCCGACCACGGCAACTTTACCCGCCATCATTATATCGGTGGCTCTTCTTATCGCATCTACAAGGCTTTCTTTGCAACCGTATTTATTATCAAATTTTGACTTGGTAACAGAATCATTAATATTGATTGCGGGAATAGGTAATGTCCCGTTTTCCATTCTTTCATATAACCTATGAACACCTGTTGTGGTTTCTTCCGACAATCCTCTAACATGTTGGATGAGTTCTGGATATTTATCAAATACCATGTTCGTTAAATCACCGCCATCGTCCAATATCATATTTAAAGGAGCGTCAGCGCTTCCAAAAAATAAAGTTTGTTCAATGCACCAATCACTTTCCTCCTGCGTTTGGCCTTTCCAGGCAAAAACACCAATTCCTTCAGCAGCTATCGCAGCAGCAGCCTGATCTTGCGTAGAAAATATGTTACATGAACTCCATTTTACTTCTGCACCCAAATCAATCAGCGTTTCAATAAGTACGGCAGTTTGAATAGTCATATGTAAGCATCCGGCAATTCTCGCACCTTTCAAAGGTTTCTCTTTTCCGAATTCTTGCCTAAGGGCCATCAATCCAGGCATTTCAGCCTCAGCCAATCTAATTTCTTTGCGGCCCCATTCAGCAAGGCTCATATCCTTAACTTTATTTTTAAGTTTAAAATCAATCGAATTTTTTTGTAAAGTTGACATTGTTCTTTTTTTTAGACTGCGAATTTACTAAACAATAGCATAAAAACCTATGTAAGTATTAAAATTTAGAATAAAACACTTAAATTCGTATTTATAAAAGAATAAACACAATAACTTATATGGCAAAACCTTTTGAAAAAGAAAAAAATGATATTCCTAACTTTATTTTAGATGAAAAAGACTTTTCCATCTTAAGGCTGCTACAGGAAAATGCGAGAATTACAACTAAAGAAATTTCCGGAAAAGTTCACTTGAGTACAACTCCCGTTCATGAAAGAATAAAGCGAATGGAAGACAGCGGTGTAATTAAGCAATATGTAACGCTGGTGGATCATTCAAAGGTTAAAAAAGGCCTAATGGTGATCTGCAACGTTTCACTTAAACAACATAGTAAAAATGCCGGCGTTAAATTTATTAAATCGATTCACGAATTAAATGAAGTAGTAGAATGCTTCAGTATTTCCGGGGAATTTGATTTTATGCTTAAAGTTATTTGCGAAGACATGAACACCTACTACGATTTTCATGTAAACAAATTAAGCCAGGTAGAAAATATGGGTCACATACAAAGCATTTTTGTAATGGGAATTATAAAACAAACGCATCAATTGGTGTTTTAAAAAACTGAAACGTTTTGATGATACCGACAAATAAGTTTATACATAGAATGAAGCTAAAAATGAATTATCCTCCTATCATTTTCAAAAATTCTTCTTTTTTACGTCGCGAAATGTCAATCAGTGTTCCATCCTGGAGCATTACCTGGCCGCCATGGCTCCTCACATATTTTTGAATATAATTTAAATTGATAAGATGTGAATTGTGAATGCGATAAAAATTGTAAGGCAACAGCATTTCTTCAAAATCCTTTAAGATTTTAGATACAACAATAGTTTTATGATCACCCAAGTAAATTTTGCTGTAATTTGATTTGGACTCAACGTGGATGATATTCTTTATTGGGATAAATTCGATGCCCTCTGAAGTGGAAATGGCAATTTTATCTTCCTGGGTGCGGTTATCGCTTAAAGATTTTTTAAGGATATCAATTTTTTCTTTTGTTTGCTTATGGTGCATTTTACCCAATCTCTCTACCGCCTGCTGCAATTCTTCTATGCCTATAGGTTTTACAAGGTAATCAAAAGCACTAATTCTAATGGCATCAATAGAATAATGGTTATAAGCAGTTGTAAAAATAATATCGAAATCATAATCGCCCAATTCTTCAAGCATTCTGAAACCACTCATTCTTGGCATTTCAATATCAAGAAAAACGACGTCGGGCTGATGATGCCTGATCAATAAAATGCCTTCTTCAGGTTTTTGTGATATGGCAACAATTTCCACATCAGGACAAAATCCTTCCAATTTTTGCTGCAGGTTTTGCAAACTATTTAATTCGTCATCAATGAGAATGCCTTTAATTTTTTCCATTTACCTGGCTTTAATTTTTACCTCTACCCTGGTTCCTCCCGGAGCATTTTCAGCAGTATACAAATCAGTTATTTTTATAAACCCATTTAAATTTTCTTCACCATTAAATAAAAGTATTCTGTCTTCTGTAATTTTAAGCCCCACACTCTTATGATGGAGTTTATTTAGTTTGTTGTAGCCTTGCGATTGTACTCTGCCGATGCCGTTATCTTCAATTACATATTTTATAAAATCATTTTCAAGTGTAGCCGATACCGTTAGTTGAAGGTCAGGTTTATCGCTATGTCCCATTCCATGCACGATGGCGTTTTCCACGTAGGGCTGTATAAGCAGTGAGGGCACATTGTAATCTCCGTTTATTAATTGCGGATCGATGTAACCCTTATAGCAAAACTTGTTGTTAAACCTCATCTGCTCAAGATCGATATATAGTTTCAGAGCCTCCATATCCAGAGTTAGCGTAGTCAATTCATTCCGGCTACTATCGAGTATAGTTCTGATAAGCAATGCAAATTTGTGCAGATAGTCACTTGCTTTTCGCTTCTCATTTTGCATCATAAAATTTTCAATACTATTTAGGCAATTAAAAATAAAATGAGGATTCATTTGTGCCCGTAGCGATTGAATTTTGGATTCAGCTATTTTTTGTTTTAAAGAAAATTCCGTTCTTTTCTTTTTTGATTGAATAGATTTATTTATAAAAACTGCAATAATTATTGTAAGAATTAATAAAATAACCGCTGCTAATAACAGGGCATTTTTAAATACCAGTTGCCGTTTTTGTAATTGAGAAGATTCCAGTAAATGCCTGTTTACTATTTCATTTTTCTTTACAAGCCATTCGGACTCATTAATGATTAAGTTTAGTGTAGTATTTTGAGAAAAGAGAGAGTCAAAAGCCGTACGATAAATATGGAAGTAGGCTAAGGCAGAATCCGTGTTTTTCTTCTCATCATATAAAATAGAAATTTGTTCGGCTGCCTCCGAAATACCTTCATAATACCTGGTCTCTTTTGCAATGCTTAAAGCACTATCTAATAAAGTGAGCCTTTTTCCGGCAGGTAAAATTTTCAAATATTGGCCGGAGCCTAGGTAAGCCTGGAATTCATTTCGGAGGTCACTTTCCAAAAGCGATTCATCAATTGCTTTTCTGAAAAAATATTTTGATGAATCAAAGTCTTTAGCTTCCGCAGATAATTTGGCAAACCCTAAATAATATTGCGAATAAATATAGCTTTCATTGGCTTTTAATGCAAAGGGCCAACCTTTCAATAATTGCGCCCTGGATTCCGCAAATGATTTCTGTGAAAGATCGCACCTGTGTAATAATTCATAATTTATAGCTACGCCACGCCAGGCCTTTAACTCTGTGTTGATGGGAATTGCCTGTTTTGTATACTGTCGGCACTTGTCATAATTTCTTAAACTTAAAAAATTATCAGCAATGTTATTTAATGAGACAGATTTTAATCGGAGAGACCAGCATTCTTCTGCGTAATCAATTGCCCTGAAATAGGCTTTATTGCTGGCGTCAAAACTTGCAGAACTGGTAAATAGGAGGCCGATATTAATTTGTGCAAGGGCTTTTCCAAATGTAAAATCTAGGCTGTCGCTCAGGTTTTCTACTTTTTGATAAAAAAAATAAGATTTGTTGATGTCCTTTTCACTATAACGGTAGCTAATCCTGTGAAGCGTTTGAATATATTGAGAATCAATTTTTGGATGCGTCTTTATCCAATTAATTAAGCTATCGATAAAGCTATTTTCCTGGGCAAAAATATTCCCGGTAAGACCAAGTAATAAGAAAATAAAAATCAAACGCTTTCGCATAAATAATTTATAAACCAAGTCTGTGAGGTAATAAAATTCTTTTGTAAAAACCCAGGGAAAGAAATTTGTTAAAAGGACAAATTTTGGATATTTAATTTAAAATCTTTTTCAAACTAACGGCCGGTAATTTTCTCCTTTACATAAATATTTGCTGAAACTAAATAATAAATACCTAAAAAAGAATCAATCTACTCACAAATATTTAACGGTCGCGGTTTATTTAATAATTGGTTTGTCGCCCTTTAGTGGACGGTGGATAAAAGAGAATAAACGGAGTAGAAATCTGTTTAAAAAACACGTTCCATTATATAATCGTTCATAAAAAAACCTTCGCCGATCGGAATATCAACCTCATCCTTAATGGAAAAGCCCTGCCTTTCATAAAAAGATTTCGCGCTGTTGTGGCGATTAACGTTTAATTCCAATGAGGTTGCACCGGTCTGGGTGATAATATTTATGACATGATCCAATAAAAATTTGCCGCAGCCACTTCCCTGCTTTTTGGGTAGCACGTAAATTTTATGAAGCTTGAAAATTTTGCTGCCTTCTTCCTTGGGAGAATACGAGGCAAATCCAATAGCAATATTTGCTTCAAGAAGAATAATAAAGTGATGTTTTAATTGGGAAACCTGGTTTTGAAGGGCGGCCACAGCGTAAATTTTTTCCAACATATATTGCAACTGTTCCGGGGATAGAATAGTTCCATATGCGGTTGGCCAAATTTTGTGAGCCAAGTCATGGATAATGCCCAAATCCTTTATTGACGCGTCTTTTATTAGCATCATTATTGTATCGTTATCTTCAAATCAGGTGCAAAAAATTTCCTGTTTAATTTGTCCTTAACCACAATATCAAAAAAGTATAATTCTTCCTCAGGTTGAAAAGTATCTTTTAAATTATTGATCCAAACATCGGGAAGCGGTGAACTTCTGAATCGATCTGCAACAGTTGTAAACGTTTTTTGTTTTCGCCCTGTTTCTTCGTTCTCTATAACGCTTTTCTTCTTATATAAAAACTGGTATGAGTCAATGCCGTAGGTATTGTTTTTCTGATCAGTAATTTTTAGCGGAAGTGTAATTAAATGTGATGCGTCTTCTTTGGTTACAATGGCTCCATTTGTATTGTCGCCAAGGTAAGATTTTACCAAAGGCGGCTTAAATCTAGCAACTTTATTAATCACCGGTTTATTTTGTGCAATAGAGGTAAACCCAACGCTGGCAAGCAAAGGAATTATCAGGAAGGATTTGTTAGATATTTTCATAGTTACGATTTTTTTCAGCAGGTTTATTATGAATATTGCACCTATAGGGAAGCAAGTCCTTGTTCAATCGCGGTAATTTTTGCTTCAGCATCTGATTTTTTTTTGCGTTCCAGCTCTATCACTTCTGCCTTTGCGTTTTGTACAAATTTATCATTACTTAATTTTTTGTCAATGCTAATTAGGAAACCTTTAAGATAATCGAGGTCTTGCAGTAATTTTTCCTTCTGAGCGATGATGTCAACTTCAATATTTGCTTCAATATAAATCTTTTCTTTTCCTGAAACTATTGTAATTGATGAAGTTTTTGGCTGAGATGCAAACGTGATCATTTCTGCATTAGCATGTTTTGAGAGAATAGATATTATTGAATCATAGGATTTTTCATCCCCGGTTTCAATATAAAGTTTTATGCGATCCTTTGGCTTTATTTTATGTTTATTTCTCGCATCTCTTACGGCAGTTATTAATTCTTTAAGACGCGCGCCCTTTAACAAACTTTCAACATTAGGAGGTTCGGTATTTATAAATTGCTTTACTACAAGGTCGTCATTTCTGTCTTTTAAAAGGTGATAAATTTCCTCTGTGATGAAAGGCATAAAAGGATGCAAAACTTGCAGGATATCATCAAAAAATGAAACTGCCGCATTAAATATTTCTTTGTTTACAGGCTCGCCAAATTCAGGCTTTATCCATTCAAGAAACCAACTGCAATAGTCATCCCAAATTAACGAGTAAATTGTTTTTAATGCTTCACTCAACCTGAATTGACTCATCAAAATATCTACTTCAATTCGTGCTTCATTTAGCCGGCTATTGAACCATTCAACTGCAAAATTTCCCTGTTCTTTCTTTTGTGGGTCAGCAACCTCGTAACCGGGCTGCCGCAGTGACCACATACGTATCAGCTTCAGCGCATTCCATAGTTTATTATTGAAATGTTTTCCCTGCTCCAGGCTGCCTTCGTCAAATAAAAGATCATTGCCTGCCGGCGAAGAAATCATGATTCCAAAACGAACAGCATCGGCTCCATATTCATGTATCAAGTTCAAAAGGTCAGGGCTGTTGCCAAGGCTTTTACTCATTTTTCTCCCTTGTTTATCACGAACCATTCCTGTAAAATAAACATCAGCAAAAGGTTTTTCTTTCATGAATTCCATGCCCGCCATGATCATTCTTGCAACCCAGAAAAAAATAATGTCCTGGCCGGTAACAAGCGTTGCCGTTGGATAATAATAGTTGATGTCTTTATTACCTGGCTGCGTAATTCCGTTGAAAACTTCAATTGGCCAAAGCCATGAAGAGAACCAGGTGTCAAGAACATCTTCATCTTGTATTATTCGTGATTTGCCGTCGGTTAATTTCAAAGCCTCTTCTTCGGTTTCAGCAACAAACACATTTCCCTCTTCGTCATACCATGCTGGTATTTGTTGTCCCCACCAAAGTTGACGGCTGATGCACCAGTCCTTTACATTTTCGAGCCAGTATTTATAAGTCGCCGAAAATTTATCAGTTGGATGAATCGTTACATTTTCGGAAGTTACCGCTTCCAGTGCTGGCGCTGCAAGGTTCTTCATCTTCACAAACCATTGGGTAGATATTTTCGGCTCTGCCACTACGTTAGTACGCTGGCTGTACCCAAGCCTCGTTTGATATTCTTCCTCTTTAACTAATAAATTTTTTGCCTTCAATTCCTCCACTATTTTTTTTCGTGCAGCGAACCGGTCTTCACCAATATAAATTTGAGCGGCTTCACTAATGGTTCCATCTTCATTTAAAGTATCTACCACCGGCAGGTTATACTTTAAGCCAATATTGAAATCATTGATGTCGTGAGCAGGTGTTATTTTTAAAATGCCCGTTCCAAAATCTTTATCAACATAATCATCAAAAATCACCGGAACTTCCTTATTGATTAGCGGAACAATAACTTTCTGTCCTTTTAACTGCGCATAGCGTTCATCGTTAGGGTTGGCACAAATAGCAGTATCTCCCATTATTGTTTCCGGCCGCTGCGTAGCGATAACAACATAATTTGAAGTTTGTGACGGGTCGGCCTTTGATGCATTTTTTGAGTGAGCTATTTCGTATTTGATGTAATATAATTTCCCCATCACATCTTTATACTCAACCTCTTCATCACTCAAAGCGGTTTTGGCCGTGGGGTCCCAATTGATCATTCTCGCTCCCCGGTAAATCAGCCCTTTGTTATAGAGATCTACAAATACTTTTATTACGGCTTTATAATAATGATCATCCATCGTAAAGCTTACGCGGCTCCAATCTACACTGCACCCAAGCTTTTCAATTTGTTTATAAATTATTCCACCATATTTTTCTTTCCATTCAAAAGCATATTTTAAAAATTCTGTCCTGGACAGATCATTCTTATCAATATCTTTTTCTCTTTTTAGCATCTCTACCACTTTTGCCTCAGTAGCAATAGAGGCATGGTCGCTGCCAGGAACCCAACATGCGTTGAAGCCACTCATGCGGGCTTTACGTACCAAAATATCCTGTACGGTTTCATTGAGCGTATGGCCCATGTGCAGTACCCCCGTAACATTTGGCGGGGGTATTACCACAGTATAAGACGCCCTTTCATCTGGCACACTTTTGAAATAATTTTTTGAAACCCAATGCTTGTACCACTTTTCTTCCACCGCAGCGGGCATATAATTTTTACTTAGATCCATAAATTTTACTGAAAATTTGTATTGCTGCAAATGTAATAAAAACAACAGGTACATTTTTACTAAGGAAGTTAGTAAGTTTGCATTCTAAAACAAATTCTTGTTATACGCTATCGTCGATATCGAAACTACCGGAGGGTATGCTGCCGCAAATGGCATTACCGAAATTGCAGTTTGTATAACAGACGGTAAAAGTATATCACAACAATTTCAGACACTGCTTAATCCTGTTTATACCATACCAAAATATGTGGCGGCGCTCACCGGTATCACCAATGAGATGGTGGAATTTGAACGCCCGTTCAGTAGTATTGCAGATGAACTTTTTGAATTACTTGATGATAAAATTTTTGTGGCACACAATGTAAACTTCGACTACTCATTTATAAAGCATCACCTTGCACAATGCGGTTACGATCTAAATTGTAAAAAGCTTTGCACGGTAAGGCTTGGGAGGCAAATAATACCCGGGCTGCCGGGCTATGGACTCGGTAAAATATGTAAGTCACTCGGCATCGAAATTGAGGACCGGCATAGGGCAAGCGGAGATGCACATGCAACGGTAAAGCTATTTCATCATTTGCTAAAATGCGATACCAACGGCCATGTACAAACGATGTTAAAATCGAAAAGCAAAGAGCAATTTTTACCGCCAAATATTTCGGCTTCAATAATAAAAAAATTACCGCTTCAACCTGGAGTATATTATTTCCATGATAAAAAAGGCAAGGTGATTTATGTAGGCAAAGCCAAATGCCTCGCGAAAAGAGTCAATAGTCATTTTTCAAACAATAAAACCAACCTGCAGAAGCAAGAATTTCTTAAGAAAATTTATCACATCAGTTATAAAACCACAGCTACTGAACTGATGGCTTTTATTCTTGAGAGTATAGAAATAAAAAAACTATGGCCCGAGCAAAACCGCAGTATGAAAAGGTTTGAGCAGGTGTATGGCCTTTATACTTTTGAAGATAGAAAAGGTTATGTGCGTTTATGTATTGAGAAAATTAGGAAGAATATCATGCCATTATATACCTTCAACCTGCTTACCGAAGGGCATACTTTATTGCGGAAACTGATGGTTCAATTTGAGCTTTGTCCAAAGCTTTGTTTCCTTCAATCGGAAAAAATTTCTTGTAGTTTATTCACCGAAAATAAATGCAATGGCGCTTGCGGGCAAATAAAAAGCGAAGTAAATTACAACAAAAGGGTAGAGGCTTGCATTAACTATTTGAACAACGAGCTACCCAGTTTTGTGTTAATTGATTTTGGATTGGAACATGAAGAACGGAGCTGCATTTTAATGGAGAAAGGAAGATTTTACGGTATGGGCTATGTTCCAAACAACGTCAATATGAATACGATTGATGAATTAAAATATCGCCTTACTCCCTACGCTGAAAATGATTATATAAGAGGGCTGGTTTATGATCATGCGTTGAAGTATCCTTCAAAGAAAGTTTTTTTAAAGAATTAATTTATCCAGGAGTTCAATAAAATGCTTGCGTGGTATAAGCTGTGCTCCTAGGCTACCGAGGTGAGGCGTATAAACCTGGCAATCAATTAGCGCTATTCCTTCTTGTTGTAGCTTTTGTACATATTTTATGAACGCAAATTTGCTCGCATTGCTTTCTTTTGCAAACATACTTTCTCCAAAAAATACTTTACCCAACTGCACTCCATAAAGCCCACCAATAAGTTGATTGTTTTTCCACGCTTCAGCACTATGCGCATATCCCTTTTCAAAAAGGTTAATATATGCTTGCTCAATTTCATCGGTGATCCACGTTCCGGGTAAGCCCTTTCTTTTTGCATCACGGCAATTTCTTATAACTGCCGGAAAATCTTTATCGATTGAAAAAGTGTATTCATCTCTTTTTATCAGCGATTTCATACTCGTGCTGATTTTAATTTGGGAAGGAAATAAAACAAACCGCGGATCAGGGCTATACCAGCAAATAGGTTCATTTTCGTTATACCACGGAAATATGCCTTTTTTATATGCCTTAAGTAACAACGATTCTGAAAGATTTCCACCTACGGCCAGAAAGCCATCACTGTCAGCCATTTCAACCGCCGGAAAACTTGTGGTATTTCGCGTAAGAAAAACCGGCATTAGATTTTATTATTTGGAAAAATTGTTGATTAGATAAAGACATGAATTGGGAATTAAGGCACAAAATTAATGCTCCGAAAGTTCCTCAACAGTTGCGCCGATGCCCCTTTCTGTGATCGCATCACACATTGGCTTTAGAAAATCATAAGATCCTTCTTTTACTGCGTATTTACCTTTGGTGTGTATTATCATAGCACTTTGCTCTGCCTGCTCACTTGAGTGGCCGCAAACTTCTACCAGTGTTGTAATAACCCAATCAAAGCTGTTTACTTCGTCGTTCCAAACAACAAGCTGGCATCCACCATCATTTTCTACCAGCAGATCTGTCTCAAACTCTTCTGCGATGTGTTTTTTTGTCTGATTCATAAAAAATTTCTTCAGCAAAATTACAATTTTTAAAAATTAAAATCTTTATGAGCGGCGTCCGAAGACTTAAATTATCTGCATTTGCTTGTTAATAAAAAAATAAATTAAAGAAGTTAGTGGTTGACGAGCATTTTCTAACTGGTTTAAATATTTACCTGTCAACGCCTTTCGTCTCTTTAATTATTGCCTTACATCTTAACAACGCCTTTCCAAAGTCGGAATAATATTTCCCACAAAATAAAAAGGTTAATGTTTCTTGCAAGTCCGCGATATTAAAAAGCTATACCGCTTTTAAACGAATATTATTTTAAGATCATCGATTTCCTAAGTGAGATTGTTTACAAGCGATTAAATTTTTTTGAATACCATTCCTCACTTATATTTGCAATCCCAAAAATAATGGGAGCATAGCTCAGTTGGTTTAGAGCATCTGCCTTACAAGCAGAGGGTCCGCGGTTCGAACCCGTGTGCTCCCACAAAGGCTTCACAGAAATGTGAGGCTTTTTTGTTGGCGTAAGTTTAATTAATAACAATCATACAAATTGTTGATATTCAATTGTTACAAGATTTTTTAATTGAAATAAGCCATACCGACTTTTTAAATAATCGAATGTTTAATTTTTAAAAATTGACTTTATTTCAACCTTCATTTTTTGGCTATCTTTAAAATTTGCAAACAATTTGCAAACAAAGACCAATTAATGATTCGCAGAATCTTATTTGCAAACATTTTCCGGGAAAGTGAAAGAACTAGTGAGTTATAAAGTTAGTTATTTTCTTGGGTTCTTTTATTCGTACTTCAAATAAAAAACCTGGAAGACTGCATCAGCCACGCTTGTCATTATCGATATACTTAGGCAATTTCCTTTCGTAACTTTTGAAATCTCGCGCCAAATTTTAGCTGCCCCATTTTATTAGTTTTAATGTATTCTTTTACTTCCGTTTTATCAAAATAAACCCTGCCCCTTTGCTTATGTGATGGTAATCCTCTGTTGACCCAATCATTTAATGTAACAAGGGAAATTCTGAGAAACTTTGCAATTTCTTTACGATTAAGTAAATGATCCTCCTTTTGCTCATTTTCTTTTCCTCTTGTTGAGTCTTGAAAGAATTCCTTCACGGCTTCTTTAATCCACCTCTTGAAATCATTTTCGTTCGGAATAAATAATGTTTCCATAAAATAATTTTAAAACATTTGCAATCATTTTTGAATTGCTTTATTACCCTTACCAATTTTAGTCTTGCTCAAACGCTTCTTTTTTAACAGGCTTCCATTACCTGAAGAGGCCTAATCATGATTGTTATTTTCTTCTCCGTTTGAATCACCACTTTGCTTGCGTTTTGCCTGAATCTGTTTTTCCAACCATCGGTTTTGGGCGTTTCCTTTTGAAGAATAGCATCATAATACGACAAAACATAAATGTCTTCCTTGATGTCGTTTTCAAAAAATAGTTGAAAGCTTACCTTGTCTTTGGCCCTATCTATTTTTTGAGAAAGGATAAAATTTGGAGGTTTAAAACTGATTCGCTTTAGCAATGAATAACCCATATTTTCAAAACCTAATGATTGTAATTGTTCTGCTAATGCAGCAATATTCTGAATGTTCATGGTGCTATTTTTAAAATTTGAAAAGAAAAGGTTTAGGCGTTTTATTATGAAACCCCTAAACCTTTTTTAGTACTCTCCCTTTTCTTTGGTAAAAGGGTTTTATCATTTCTCTTTTCAAGCTTTGCTTTCTCAGGCTTAGCCTCTTGTTTCAAATCTTTTTTTTTATCTGCACCCAAATCTTCCTTTACCGCTTTTTCGCTTGCCTGGCTAACAGACTGATACTGGGTCACTGATTCCTTAACCATCAGCTTCATATTTGAATCATATAGGTTTATTTTTTTGTATTGTGGATCAGCTTCAATAAACATTTTATTGCTGTTACCATCTTTTTCAATCGTTACAGATTGAACATTCCCTTTCTGCAACGACTGCATTAATGCTTTTTCTTTTTCCGGGTCTTTCAAATCCGTTATGGGAAATTTCTCCACAGCCGCCTTCAAATCAAAGCCATATTTTTCATGGTACTGCTTCACTTCAAAATTCTTGTTCTTGTCCTTGTTTTCAAAGTCCAGCTGCATCCAGGCTTTATAGGGCTGGCCTTCTTTTGTAATAAGATCTTTTTGAACAGCTCTGCCATCTAATAAATTAAAGGCTTCTTTCCCCGTTACCCCTTTGCCCTTGTTCACGTAAAAAGTTTGCTCTGCTTTTTCACCGTTGCTTTTTTCAAGTGAAGCGTGATAATTGTTAAAGAAGTACATGTCTGTAGAATCAGACTTACGGAAATTCATGGTTGCTTCAAATGGCTTTTTATTAATCTCTGCCTTGTAATGCAACTGAAAATCGGCTTTGCCTTCGTTTA
>JBBRSV010000124.1:0-14179 GCA_038245055.1 Chitinophagales bacterium
ACACCGCTTTTATTAGGCTTCTTTCTAACAAACATCTTCAAATCTACTTCCCAGGACACCCATTACCAAAAGCACTATTCAGTAGTAGCAAGTATTACAAACCAAAAAAATGAATCTTTAAAAAAAGTGCGGAAAACAGGAGGCTCGCAATGTTCTACCGGATTTCGGGATTCGATTTCAAATAATATTTTACAACGCGTCTGCATATTTTCGCGCTTTAGGGTTCGCCTTCAATATTATTTTTAGAAAAAGCGACGAGGAAAATATTCAGGTAACTATTTATGCGCCTTGGCTGGCCAAACAAAAGGTTAACAACATGATGCACCTAATTGCGTAGGCGGACATTTTACAGAACCATAGCTACAAAAAACACAGCAATCGCCTTCCTTTGGTTTTAATATTTTTTTGCAATTTGTGCATTCATAAAAGAATTGGCAAGCATCAACAGGCATTATTTCTTCTTTTTCGAATTCACAATTGGGGCAGGTAATTATTGATTGACTTATCATGTTTTTTACCATACATAAATATAAAGAAAGCTCCATCATACACCTTAATAATTCTTGTAAAGACTATAACTAGTTCGCAATAATAAATTTTAGTCCTAGGGCAAAGAATATATTTTTCTATTGTCGCTTTTATATGAAAAGGAATTTTTTATAATATTTTATATAATACCTGGTAGTTTTTATATGAATACTTGGTGAAAACATTATAGTTTAAAGCGTAATTATTATTTCGATTATCCGTAACCGTTATATACTTGAAAGTACAAAAAAAAGCAACGGATTAATTCGTTGCTTCATTTATTAAAACACTTCTGATAATTATTGCCTGTCTGGAGAACCCATGATGGAAACTGAAGCTGTTAATCTATCATAATCATCCTCAAGAGCATTTTCAGTCGTTACGCGATCGACAGCATTTTCTGCATCAGGGTTCACATGGCCAACAGCCATTTTCGTGAGTGAATCATCTGCGTCGTATTCTTCCTGAAGCGTCATTGCAATATCCGTTACTATATCTAATTTTAATTCCAATGCATAAGCGCGAGCCGTGCCGTAGCCCGCTATTTCATAATGCTCAATTTTTTGCGCTGCCGCGATAATGGCTGCATCCATCACTTCCGGCGTCATATCTTCTGCCATCATTTTTTCGGCCTGTTTAATCAATCCTGCCACACCTCCTGATGTAACAGAATCATTTCCACCAAACAGATTTGAAAAAAATCCGGTATCCTCCTGGTCATCTTTCAACATCAAACTTTCTTTTATTTTATCAAGACGGTCTTTATGTGTTTTAGTGATTTCAAGATGACGGCTTAATGCTTCTTTCAACGCTGGTTTACTTGCATTTTCAATCATACCAGGTAAGCCTTCAATTATTTGTTCTTCTGCAGAATACAAATCCAGTATTTCATGCTTCAACAGATCCTTAAGATCAATTATTTTTTTCATATCATATAAATTTAATTTACCTTTTAATATAACAAAATCATGCCGGAAATCTCCACATTCTTTTTAAGATACATCCATTGAAAAATAGGCATTTATATATTGATCAGTATTAATGCCTGTATAAAAAAATTCCCTATGGGAAATTTAAGAGTTACCAAATCAACCTGAAACAGGATTCTATTTATAATTATTCTTTAATTGCTATTCTTTAAAGTCCATGCCAAGGTTATACATAACGAAACTCCAAATATCTGCCGCTTCCTCAATTTGTTTGCTTGTTGGCTTTCCCGCGCCGTGGCCGGCCTTCGTTTCTATTCTTATAATGGTCGGGTTCGTGCCATCATTATCAGCCTGTAATGTAGCGGCAAATTTAAAACTGTGTGCAGGCACAACACGGTCATCATGGTCCGCAGTAGTTATTAATGTGGCCGGGTATTTTACGCCTGCTTTCAAATTCTGCAAGGGAGAATATTTATAAAGATTTTTGAAATCATCCTTTTTATCGCTTCTTCCATATTCTGTTGCCCATGCCCAACCGATGGTAAACTTATGATACCGCAACATATCCATTACACCTACTTGCGGAATGGCAACTTTAAAAAGATCTGGCCGCTGCGTCATTGCCGCGCCAACTAACAGGCCGCCATTGCTGCCACCACGAATAGCCAGCTTTGCAGGATTCGTATATTTTTTATCAATAAGAAATTGAGCCGCACCAATAAAGTCATCAAACACATTTTGCTTATTCTGTAACATGCCTGCTTTATGCCACGCTTCGCCATATTCATTTCCACCGCGAAGATTTACAATAACTGAAACACCTCCCTGTTCAAGAAAAAATGCATTGGAAATGGAAAAGCCCGGCGTCATAGGAATATTAAAACCGCCATAGCCATATAACAAAACCGGGTTATTGCCATTGAGCTGCAGCCCTTTTTTATAAGTGATAAACATGGGAACTTTCGTTCCATCTTTGCTCGTAAAAAAAGATTGAAGCGTTTGGTAATTATTGGCATTTATTTTTGCTTCACTCTTTCTGAATAAATCAGTTTGACCTGTTGCAATATTATAACGGAAAATGGCAGGCGGATAATCAAAAGAAGTATAACTGTAGAATAGTTCCTTATCATCCACATAGCCGTTAAACCCGGCGGCAGACCCAATACCTGGCAAATTTATTTGCCTTTCAAGATTACCTTTATAATTAGTTTGATAAACGCGGCTTGACGCATCCTGCAAATAAGTTAGGAATAATTTATGCCCGGCAGTTCCTACAGATTCCAATAATTCTTTCCTTTCCGGAATAATTGTTTTCCAGTTTTCTTTCGCCGGGTTTTTAGGATCGATCAATACCACCTTATAATTTGGTGCATCTGCGTTTGTGCTTACCAGTAAGTAATCACCATCGTTATCAATAAAATTTGCTTCAGTGTCAAAACCTTTAATTATCAATTTAAAATCATTATTAGCTGAAGTATTTTTCATGTCCTTTACCCAAAGCTCTGCCCCGCTTGTTCCTTCCGTTTTAGATAAAATTAAAAAATGTTCATCTTCGCTAAGCCCCGCTCCCACTGTTCTTAAAGGATGATCTTTGTCCTCATAAATTAATACATCACTACTTTGCTGCGTACCCAATTTATGATAATAGACTTTGTGAAACTGGTTTTGAGTGGTAAGCTTATTTTGTTCATCGGGCACGGGGTACCTGCTATAATAAAATCCATCATCTCCTTTCCATGAGGTGCCGCTAAACTTGATATAATTCACTTCATCATTCAGTAATTTCTTGTCGGCAACATTCATTACGTGTGCCGTTTGCCAATCACTTCCAGCCTGTGCTTCCAGGTAAACTGCAAATTTTTTATCTTTGCTGAAAGCAGGAGTTCCGAGTGCGGCAGTTCCATCTTTGCTCATGGTATTTGGGTCTATAAAAACTTCCGGCGTACCGGTTAAACCCTGTTGCCTGTAAAGTATACTTTGATTTTGAAGCCCATCGTTCTTGTAAAAATAATACCACGCTCCTTCTTTAAATGGTGAACTGTATTTCGGATAGTTCCACATTTGTTCCAGTTTGCTTTTTACTTTATCGCGAAATGGAATTGAAGAAAGATAGGAATGGGTTACTTTATTTTCCTCTTCCACCCACTCCTTCGTAGCAGCACTATTATCATCTTCCAACCAGCGATAAGGGTCGGCTACTTTTGTACCAAAATAATCATCAATTTGGTCAACTTTTTTTGTTTCAGGGTATTTAATTTGCGGGTAGGCTATGGTTGATATCATCATAAAGGAGAAAAAATATATAATATTTAATTTCATGATTATTTTTTTATGAAGATAAAATAATCGGGCAATTATTTCCTTATAAATACTAGTCTGAAATGTGTATTTTTGGCACTTTTTCAAAGTAATCACCAAAACGAAAACGAATATTTACAAATGGCTGAGAAAAAAGTAACAAAAATAGGCGTGCTGACATCCGGTGGCGATTCTCCGGGCATGAATGCGGCCATTAGGGCTGTAGTGAGAACAGGAATTTATAATGGAATAGAGGTTTATGGCATCATGCGTGGTTATTCCGGAATGATTGACGGAGATATTTTCAAGATGGAAAGTAAAAGCGTGGCCAACATTATACAACGTGGCGGAACGATTTTGAAAACAGCGAGATGTAAAGAATTTTTTACCTATGAAGGACGCTCAAAAGCCTACGACAACTTAAAGGCATTTGGCATTGATGGCCTCGTAATTATTGGCGGTGATGGATCTTTCAGAGGTGCGCAGATTTTTAGTAATGAATTCGACATACCCTGCATTGGCTTGCCGGGAACCATTGACAAGGATATTGCAGGAACAGATTTTACTATTGGCTTTGATACAGCCGTAAATACCGCTGTAGAAGCGATTGATAAAGTGAGAGATACTGCCGATGCACATGACCGGCTTTTTGTAATTGAAGTGATGGGACGTGATTCCGGATTTATAGCTTTACATAGCGGCATCGCCACAGGAGCAGAAAATATTTTGATCCCGGAAAGAAGAACGGATATTGAAGATATTCTAACAGCACTGACAGAAAAGCACGGCAGAAAAAAATTAGTGAATATTATTGTTGTTGCTGAAGGCGAAGAATTCGGTGGAACGGAAATAGCTAAAATAATTTCCGAACGGATGCCGGAACAGGAAGTAAGACTAACAATTTTAGGCCACATTCAACGGGGAGGCGCACCTACGTGCTTTGACAGGCTTATCGCCAGCCGTATGGGATATTCTGCGGTGGAATGCCTGATAGAAGGGCGATTCAACGTGTTTGTAGGAATTGTAAATAACCGCATGCATTATATTCCTCTGAATGAAGCAGTAAAAAGAAAGCAGAAAATTAGCGAAGAATGGATGAAGATTGTACGGATACTTTCTTCATAAAATATATTTCAAATTTTTAAAGGTTCAATAAATCAAAAGAAAAAAATGTCAAAAAATAGAAAGAAATACGTTCCTTCCGAAACTGATAAAGTTGCGGGAATGGCACATTCTATTAAGCGCACAAAAATCGTTGCAACAGTAGGCCCTGCTTGCGACACGTACGATGGATTGGTATCACTGGTAAAAGCCGGCGTAAATGTTTTTCGGCTTAATTTTTCTCATGGCTCCCATGAAGATAAAGCCAGGATAATTGAAATTATCCGTTCCATAAATGCCAACCTGCCTTACAACATTGCAATTCTTGCCGATTTGCAGGGGCCAAAATTAAGAGTGGGCGAAATAGAAAATAACGCGCTTGAAATTAACCCGGGAGATATACTAACATTTACAAATACTAAATGTGTTGGCACCAGGGAAAAGATTTATGTAAGCTATCCCAACCTGCATAGTGATGTAGTACCTGGAAATATTATTATGATTGATGATGGCAAACTGGAAGTAAAAGTTAAAGACGTGATGCCCAACTTCGATGTAATAGTTGAAGTGGTTGTTGGCGGAATTTTATCTTCTAAAAAAGGCCTTAATCTTCCTGATACAAAAATTTCTTTACCCGCGCTTACGGAAAAGGATTTAGAAGATCTGGATTTTATTATCGGCCAGAATGTGGACTGGATCGCTCTTTCATTTGTAAGAGAAGTAAAAGATATACTTGGTTTAAAGGAAATTTTAAAAGCAAGGAAGAGCCGCGCAAAAGTGATTGCTAAAATTGAAAAGCCTGAAGCTGTTACAAACATCAGGGATATTATAATTGAGAGCGATGGAATTATGATTGCTCGCGGCGACCTTGGTGTAGAATTACCCATTGAAAAAGTGCCTTTGATACAAAAGGAAATAATCCGGAAGTGTATGCATCGTGCGAAACCTGTGATAGTGGCGACGCAAATGATGGAAAGTATGATCGACCGCGTGAAGCCCAACCGAAGCGAAATTACTGACGTAGCCAATGCTGTATTGGAAGGTGCGGATGCATTAATGTTAAGTGGCGAAACTGCTACAGGCCAGCACCCTACGCTGGTAATTGAAACAATGACTAAAATAATTCTTGAAATTGAAAAGACAGCCTACGATTATAACAGGAATGATATTTTAGCTCCGCAGCCACATTCGCCATCTTTTTTAAGTGATGCATTGTGTTATAGCGCCTGCAAACTTGCGGCGGACGTAAAGGCTGATGTTTTGATAGGAATGACTCAAACAGGTTATACCGGTTTTATGCTAAGCAGCTACAGGCCTAAATCTTTCTTATATATTTTTAGTAAAGAAATAACCCTCATTAACCAACTGAGCCTAAGCTGGGGTGTACGTGCAATTTTTTATGATGAAGAAGAAAGCCTCGATGATATTTTCTTTGACCAGATTGGGCTTTTAGGAGATCGTGGTTTTTTAAAACCCGGCGACGTAGTGGTGAATACCGGAAGTACACCTGTAAGCCTTCACCTGCCTACCAACGTTCTTAAAATTACAAAAGTGCCAGGTTGATCTACCGTGTTAAATAATCAGACATTAAATTTTCTTCAAAATTTTCGATGATTTATTCATAATCATTTTCTAAAATATTTTTAAACAGAACCCTTCAAATCCGGAGGGTTTTTTATTTTGCCCCTCATTTCTTGCAGGCATGTAAAGCAATTTTTTTGGAAATCTTTTTTATTCAACCTAAGATTCTTAAACGAAATAGCCAACGTTAAATTGAATCTGCATAAGTTGACTTTCAACAATTAAAAATGCCAAATACGATTTTTTATTACCATCTTTTTTAAAAATAAATTTCAATCCCTTAACTTGTATATTCTAAACATAACACCGTCAAAATGAGAAAAAATCTATTTTTATTTATCATCCTTATTTATTCTTTAAACGCATTTACGCAGGATATCGATAGTACCTGGATCGTAAACAATTATACAAAAATGGAAAGATCAATTCCAATGCGCGATGGAATAAAATTATTTACCTCCATTTATATTCCAAAAAGTAATGCTGAAAAACATCCTATATTAATTACAAGAACCCCTTATTCGTGCGCGCCTTATGGTGAAAAGAATTTTAAGGAATATTGGAATAGTTACGAAAAAGAATATTTTAAAGAAGGGTATATAATGGTAACGCAAGACGTGCGCGGACGCTGGATGAGCGAAGGTGTTTATGAAAATGTAAGGCCTTTCAAAAGCAATAAAAAAGGGAAAGAAATTGATGAAGCCAGCGATTCTTATGATGCAATAGATTGGCTCGTAAAAAATATCCCTGGCAACAATGGCAATGTGGGTGTGTTTGGCATTTCTTATCCTGGTTTTTATTCTACCATGGCTGCCGCAAGCAACCATCCTGCTTTAAAAGCCGTAAGCCCGCAGGCGCCGGTTACCAATTGGTTTATTGGCGATGACTTCCATCATAAAGGCGCTTTTTTTCAAATGGATGCGTTTGATTTTTATTCTGCTTTAGGCTTTGGCTTTGGCCAGCCACACCCTGCGCCTACAGATGTTCCCGCACGTTCTGTAGGATATCCTGTGCATGATAATTATAAATTTTTCCTGGATGCCGGCACCTTAAAAAACCTTTCAAAATATATGGGAGATTCAATCGCCTTCTGGAAAGATGTTATGGCGCATCCCAATTACGATGCGTGGTGGCAGGAACGTGATGCGCGAATTGCGACAAAGAATTTGAAACCTGCCATGTTATGGGTTGGTGGCTTATTCGATGCAGAAGATTGCTGGGGCGCATGGAATGCTTATAAAGCTGCCGAGGTAAATAATGTTGGAAAACCCTTTAATAAAATTGTTGAAGGACCATGGTATCATGGCCAGTGGGCAAACTTTGATGGAACGCATCACGGCAACATTCAGTTTGGATCAAACACCAGCGAATATTACCAGGAACATTTTGAAGTGCCTTTCTTCAATTATTTCCTAAAAGGAAAAGGAGACGTTTCTCAAATAGCCGAAGCGAATGTATTTGTTACGGGCGCAAATGAATGGAAATCATTTAAACAATGGCCCCCGGCAAATAAAAAAGATAAAGATATGTACCTGGAAAAGGATGGTAAGCTTAATTGGGCCAAACCAGCCGCCACAGGCAGTTTTAGTGAATATATCAGTGACCCCGCCAAGCCGGTTCCTTATGAAGAATTTATTCACTTTAACAGAACCCGGACTTATATGACTGATGATCAACGCTTCGCCGGACAAAGGCCGGATGTATTGGTTTTTAAAACCGATATACTAACGGATGCGGTTACCCTAACTGGTAATGTTATTGCAGATCTTATGGTGAGTACTTCAACAACCGATGCTGATTTTGTTGTAAAAGTTATTGACGTTTATCCTGATAATTCAGGTTATAACGACGTTAATATTTATGCAGAAAAAGATCCTGTTAACCCCTACCCTATGGGCGGTTATGAAATGTTGGTACGCGCTGAAATAATGCGGGGAAAATTTCGAAATAGTTTTTCAAACCCGGAGCCTTTTGTTCCCGGAAAAGTTACCGAAGTAAAATGGGAACTTCCCGATATTGCGCATACCTTTTTAAAAGGCCATCGAATTATGGTGCAGATACAAAGTAGTTGGTTTCCTTTAGTCGATAGAAATCCTCAAAAATTTCTCGACATCTATAAAGCCGATAGCAGTGATTTTCAAAAAGCAACCATCCGCATTTATCACAACCAGGAAAATCAATCAAAAATAATTTTACCTGTGTTGAATAACTAAACCATTTAAACCAAACGCAAATAGCGTTAATCTAAAAAAAAAATAATGAAGAAGATTCTATTTATTTTTGCAATCCTTTTGAGCTTTTCAGCGATTTCACAGACTACCATTAATATCGTGCCTATGCCCGTCGGGTTGAAGGCGGAAGCTGGTCATTTTACATTTAGCAAATCCACAGTTATCGTCGCCACCCCTGCTGTAGAGCACGATGCAGCTATGTTGAATTTCTACTTGAAAAAGTTGTATGGTTATACGCTGCCGATCAAAAATATTTCAACAAATCAAATAATAAAAAATTCAATAACACTTGAAATAGTAAAACCTGCCGGCAAAAAAAGGGACGAGTATAACCTGGCTGTACAATCAAACCATATAAAAATTGAAGGCGTTAGTAACGAGGCCATATTTTATGGAATACAAACCTTACTGCAACTGTTGCCTGCTGATAAGGATTCCATTAATAGTGCTTCCTTTCAAATTCCGGCGCTAACGATTAAGGATTATCCCCGCTTTCAATATCGCGGCATGCACCTCGACGTTGGCAGGCACTTTTTTGGCGTAGAGGAAGTAAAAAAATATATTGATTATTTAGCGTATCATAAATTCAATACTTTTCATTGGCACTTAACGGAAGACCAGGGTTGGAGAATCGAAATAAAAAGATATCCTCTCCTCACTTCGGTTGGCGGTTTTAGGAATGGAACTATTATAGGCCACCACCCGGGCACCGGAAATGACAGTATTCATTACGGCGGTTTTTATACCCAAAAAGAAGTTAGGGAAATTGTGAAATATGCGCAAGACCGGTACATAACTACCATACCGGAAATTGAAATGCCAGGACATGCTTCTGCAGCAATTGCGGCTTATCCACAGTTGAGTTGTTTCCCCGATGAAGACACGAAAGTAAAATCAAACACGCCCTGGGCAGGCAGTCAAAAGGGAAAGCAGGTTCAACAAACCTGGGGCGTATTCGAAGATGTTTTTAATCCGTCAGATTATACTTTTAAATTTCTTGAAAATGTTTTGGATGAGGTAATGGCGCTCTTTCCTTCCAAATATATTCACATTGGTGGCGATGAATGCCCAAAGACGAATTGGAAGCGTTCTGCATTTTGTCAAAAACTTATCAAAGAAAAAAACCTGAAAGATGAGCACGGTTTGCAAAGTTATTTTATCAGCAGGATCGAAAAGTATTTAAACAGCAAAGGAAGAAATATTATTGGATGGGATGAAATACTTGAGGGCGGCCTGGCACAAAATGCTACCGTTATGAGTTGGCGCGGAGAAGAAGGTGGCGTGGCAGCAGCGCAACAACATCATCATGTAATTATGACGCCTGGCAAGTATGTTTATTTTGACCATGCCCAACTAAAAAACGAAGATAGTGTTACCATTGGCGGTTATCTTCCTCTTGATTCCGTTTACAATTACGAGCCGATTCCAAAAGAATTAGATGCTACTCAATCAAAATACGTTTTAGGTGCGCAGGCAAATGTTTGGACAGAGTACATTGGAAATAATGATAAGCTTGAATACATGATCTTTCCCAGGATGTCGGCACTAAGCGAAGTACTTTGGAGCACAAAAGAAATAAGTAACTTAAGCGACTTCAGGACAAGGCTAACGGTAATGACTAAACGATATGAGTTGTGGGGTGCCAATTATTGTAAATCCTATTAAGAGAAAAATAATCTAACGCAAAAGATGGGTTAGCAATTGATAAATTGTGTATCCATCAATTTAATTTAGAAATAAAATCCTTTTCAAACGATAAGCTAATTGGATTTCAAATTCACATGTATTAAATATTGTTCCTGAGCCGTGTTTCAACTCCGGGCCATAAGCGTGGATGAACACGGCGGCCATTTTATACAGATTTCCCAGATTACATACATAAAACCCCTGAAGTAGTACAGGGCATTTATAAGGCAGTCCTGTAGAACACAAGCATACTTATGCGAAATACTGATTGAAAGAAAACAAGGGGTAGCTTTGATAGTGAGTAAGTGCAAACTGGTTATAAATGTAGCAGGCCCTTTACATAGGCCTGCCACATTCGTAGTTAATCATTAATAAATAGTTAGAATTTTGAAAAAGCGTTCTAAATATTGTTTCCCGCGTTAAAAGAATACTGATAATTTCAGCCTTGCAAAAAAAGGTACTCCTGCCGTATAACTAACTTCATCAACCGGTGCTGTTTCATATTTAAGCCTGGATGTATATTCAATTTGTGATTCGTACCATACCTGATTAAAAAGGTTTTCTACTGAAAGGCCGATCTCATACTTTTTTCGGGTATAGTTAGCCGTTAGGTCTGCAAGAAAATAGCCTTTGGCTACTAAACTATAATCTTCATTCGCCGGCCTGTTGTGCAAATACCTGTAGCTAAGTCCACCGTTAATTCCATTATTAAACCTGACATATAAACCGGTAGTACTGGTGAATGTTGGAGCAGTTGGAAGGTAATCTTGTCCTTTAGGAACACCTAAAGCCCTTGGCCTGGCAAAGTCAAGATTTGCATCTGAATATAGCCATTTGGTAATCTGATAACGTGCGGAAAAATCAATCCCTTTACGTACCGTTTTTCCTCCGGGGCTCACACTTTCATCTCCATAGTCAGAGCCGTAGGTAAATTCCTGCTGAAGATATAAATACCATAGCGCAACATTGATAAATAGCCTCGGCACAGGTTTCAGGTTTACGCCGAGATCTGCGCCATAAGCAGCGGGTAAAGTTTCAAAACCTTCGTTGCCAATTACCACTCGTGCATCATTGGAGTGAAATCCTTTGCCGGTTTTTAAATAAAGCTGCACGTGGTTATTAAGCGTGTATTGAATATTTAGTTTAGGGCTTACAATTGTTTTTTCCTGTGTTGTTTTTAAACCATCATATATTTTAGCTGCACTGTCAGACGCGGGGGCTGTATTTTTATAATTAAAGTTAAAATAATCAAGCCTGGCACCTAAGTTAAAAAGCCATTTCCCCGTTTCCAGTTTTTCATCGAGGTATCCGTTTAAATTTGTTTCTTTTATATTTCCCAATTGCAAATAATTCAACACCCGATGATCTTTGGAATGAGCCAACCAGCTTGGATGTGTTTGATCATATCGTGCACCTATTCCTGCAACTGAGTTAAGAACGGCTTTACCTAATGTATTCTGCCTCGAAATTTTTCCATTGTATCCATATAGATCTCTTTCTTCGTGTTGATTAAATTCATCTCCGTTTATTGGATCAACTAAGTAAAGAGTAAAATTGGTGAACAGGTTGAAATAATAACTGGTATAATAAGCCTGGTTTTCCAGCTTCCAATCATTACCAAGAGAAGAAGTAAATTTTACTATAGCATTGGTTCTTCTTACATTGCCACTCTGCCCACTATCGAGCACGCCAAAACGATCTTTTATATAACCCTCTGCTATAGCCCTTCCTGGTATTTCTCCCGAAGCTCTCCACCTGGAAGTGAACGTGGAAAGTATTACTGATAATTTATTGTCGGCTCCCAATTGAGTATTGAATTTACCCATGCCATTGAAACGCTGAAAATGCTGGCCATAATCGAAGGGGCCATCGGTGTATAATGCTTCTCCGGCAATATAAGAACTTTGCCCCTTTTGTTTGGCTTTCTTACTCAGCAGGTCAATAAGTGCAACTGCCCGCCCGGAATTAAACTGCCCACCCTCTAATTTCACGGTACTTTTCTCTAATACATTAATGGTATTATAACCAACATAACCTGCCGTACAAAAATCTCCTTTGTTTGCATAGTATGGCCCTTTGCCAAACTCATAACCACCTATTGTTTCAGGTATTACATAATGCAGATCCGCCCAGCCCTGTCCGTGAGCATGTGACACTAAGTTTACTGGCAATCCATCAACCGAAATATTTACGTCAGTCCCATGGTCTGCATCAAAGCCCCGAAGAAATATTTGTTCCGCTTTGCCGCCACCTACTTGCTGCGCTATAAATAAACCTGGCACAAGCCTTAGCATATCCTGCGCTGATCTTGCAGGTTTCATGTTAAGATCAATAGCGCTAAGAATACGGGATGTTGAAATTGAATTTGACTTGCCCGATATTACTATGTCTTTCAAATCCACAGAACCCTTCAGCAGTTGAACACTTAATGATTTTCCAATAGTTGCAGTTCCAATTTTTTGTGAGGTGTAACCAATGTATGTTATTATTACAGAATCTTCGTCACTGACATTTTTCAGAATAAAATTTCCATTATTGTTTGTAAGCGTATTGTTGTTGGATTTTGCATCAGTTACAACAGCAGCTTCCAATGGTTCATACGTGTTTTTATCAGTTACTTTTCCAATAATGGTTCTGGATGTGTTTGATTGGGCGAATAAAAATTGTGTAAAAAAAATACATAAGAATATAAAAATACCTTTATATAGGTACCTAAAAATATTGTTCATAAAATTGATAAATGGTATAAAAAATAGAAGTGCACCGTAAAAGCAGGAGGGATAATAATTCGCTATCCTACCCTTCTGCAGTGCGTGATTCTCTTAATTTAAAATTTAATCCATAAATCGCTTGGGAGGAGGGCCAACTTTAGAAACAAAAACATTTGCGAGAGTATGTGGCTTATCAAAAGGAAAAGTTTTGGGTAATTTTTCCAAACCAAAAATATAACTCAATTCATTGGTTATAACGTGCACCAAAACTGTTTCTTCGGTATTTAATGTATTGGGGTGATTGTTGGTTGATTCTTTAGACAGTTCTTTTTGTAAGTGATTGCTTCCATAAATGGCATGTACAGTTGCCTCATGAATCGCTTCAGCAAATGTATGAGATAAATAATCCTGTATTATTGGTACAAAGGGTTTAAATACTACGATAACGTATAGTATCATCATGTAATATGCAGTAGTAAACCTCATTAATTTATTCGATAGGTAATTTTTTGAAACTAAATCAAAGTTAAAGTTCTAAAACTTACGCTTTTATAATATGTATGGTTTTGAGAAATATAATATTTTGAATGATTAAACCATGTAAATAGGGTTATGGCTCCAAAATGATGTTGAGTGCAAACTGCCGTGTCCCGCAAGGCTAAGGCCAAGCGGAGAGTCGGCAGGGGAAAAGATTAATTAATAATAAAATGGCGCATCAAAAATTAGATTATATCCATTACAATCCTGTGGAAGCCAGGTTTGTTACAAAAGCTGAAGAATGGACATACAGCAGTGCAATAGATTATTGGGGGGAAAGGACTTTTAGAAATTATAAAGCTTTACACTTTAATAGTTTAAAGTACTTCCAATAGCAAAGATACCCAGCCGCACAAAGCCATGCTGCATATCTGCGCAAGCGTGGGGCCAAACGGCAGACAGTTTTTGGAACCAATGATCAAAACAAATGTTCCGGCGGTGGTCTTATTCCCTGCAGGCGTATGTAAATTGTCGTTTGCCCGCGATGATGCGTCTGATGCTCAAAGGCTTTCATCATCAATGCGTAGCGTGTTTCATTATTCATTGATTTTATTTTTTCCCCCCATTTTGCAATGTC
>JBBRSV010000125.1:0-13646 GCA_038245055.1 Chitinophagales bacterium
GTAACCAAAAAAGTTCAAGGACAACCCGATCGCTCCGCGCGTTTGTCCGGCCAGCGCCACCTCAGCTAGAGTAGCTATGAGTTGAATGATTATTTATTAGATGGTACATGTTTGGACAACCCGATCGGTTATTCACGATTCTGTTTATGTCTTTTTTTGTGTTCATGAATGTTTCGTATTTCGCGCGTTTGTCCGGGCCAACGCCACCAATGCTATCGGCTGAGTTTCGGATTTTTTTCCGGCCAAGTCGTACATTAAATTTGCGGAAGCCTTTTGTTGAGTTTGTTTCTTTATGATGATTTGCTTGTCACTTTTTTTCTTGAAAAAAAAACCTACCACGGTAGGCAGGCCTTGCCTGCCGGTAGGCAGGGTAAACAAAAAAGTTCAAGGACAACCCGATCGCTCCGCGCATTTGTCCGGGCCATCGCCACCGATACTTCGTAACTGAACTGTGGATTTTTATTTTTCAAATGTTCTTTTTTGCACAGAATGCCTGGATGGTTTTTCTGGGTTACTCATTGAAACACCGACTCGAAGGTTCGGGTTTTTGAAGATTGAAGGGACAATAGGGTGTTCATAAACGCAACGTCCACTACGTGAGACATTGCTTAGAAGGGTCTTTTGGGAGGTTGAAGGGATAATATGGTGTTCATAAACGCAACGTCCACTACGTGAGACATTGCTTAGAAGGGGTTACTAAGCGAAACATCCACCAGGTGAGACATTGCTTAGATGGGAATTTATTCTGCCAAATTTACTGCTGCGTACCGTTTATTGCTGTACGCATTTCATCGAGTTGTTGTAATCGTTTCTGCTTTTGATCAAGGGCTGCAGTAAGACTTGCCACCTTTTTATTGGAGTCTTCGAGATTGCCTTGTGCATGCCTGGCGATCTTTGCATCTTTGACAGATCTTCTTGCCTCATGTTTTGCTCTTCTTGCCTGCTTTACACTCCCGTTAATAGAATTTTCTGCCTTATTGCTGGTACTGGTCGCAGTACTTTGCGCATCTGTGTTGGCTTCGCCTGACTTTCTGCTATCATCGCTTTGATCATTTTTCGCCTTGGCCAGTTTTGCGGTCAGGTCATTAATATCCGCAGTCACTTTTGCATATTCCTTATTCAGAGCGGCAGTATCAGCAATGGTTTTATAACTTTGAGAAAAAGCAGGGTGCGCTGCCAACATACAAATTGCAATGGTCAAAAACAGAATAAATTTTTTCATTTGATCTTTTATATAAGGATTATACTAAAGATAGTGGTATAACAACTAATGAGCCACAATTTGTTAGTTGCTAATGGTTAGGTGTTAATGGTGAATGGTTAATGGTTAGTGGTTAGTGGTTAGTGGTGAATGGTGAATGGTGAATGGTGAATGGTGGAAAGTTGGGGGTTACCAAGCAGTTAAGGGAAATTGTTGTAGGGCTTATCGCCGAGGAGATTTTGGAAAAGGCGTAGGTTATTGGTGTCTGTGAGAGCGCGAAGGTGGTTGGCATGATGCAAATCCGTACCTACGAAATCGGCGAGGCCGTTGGCTATGATGAACCTGGCTGCTTTAGTGACGGACTTCCCATAATAGCCGGTAAGAGACAACAGGTTTACCTGCAGCAGGAAACCCAGTTCTTTCATACGGTGATAGGCATCGTAATTCTTATGGTAATAAAAATACCTTTCCGGGTGCGCCATTACCGGATGATAGCCGTTTACATTCAGCTCGAAGGCAATCTGGTCAACATTATTGGGTGGCGTAGCATAGGACAACTCTGTAAGCACGTAATTTTTTCTTAAGGTAAGCAGGGGCGCTTTTTTTCGTAGCAGCTCCATGAAATAATCGTCCATCATATATTCCGCAGCGGCACTTAATTCAGTAGTTAAGCCTTCCACAACACAGGCTTCTTTCAACGTTTCCAGTGCTGCGTTAATCGTTTCGGGCGTGTTGCGGTATAAGTCGCCAATAATATGCGGGGTACAAATGAATTTGGTAATGCCTGCTTCGGCCAGTGATTTAAGCAGGCTTATGGAAGTTTCCACATCCGGGGAGCCATCATCAATGCCCGGCAAAATATGCGAATGCATATCGGTGGCGATGTTGCTAAAAAAATAAGGTAACTGTGCCGGGTGCTTTTTCTTAAAAATATTCAGCATTGCGCAAAATTACACTTCTGCGCCCGTCTTTCTCTCGGCGGGAAAAAAAGAAAGGGAGATCGAGTAATGCATGCCAAAATTATCGGGATTGAGAATCTTGTGTCCCCAGGCTCTTTTGAACTGCGGAATCTTGCTGATGGGTTTAAGAATCGAAACAAAGAAAGCAAAGGGAATGCCATTCCTTTTCATGGCCAGGTAGTCGCGGCGATTGGCACGCAAGCGCTTATACAGGCTGCTGTTACTTGCACCACCCGTCCGCATTTTTACGATTGTCTTCGGCAGGTAACACGCCTTTACCTTATGCTGGTAGAGGTAGCGGGCCATGAATTCATAATCGGCGGCGGTAATGTAATGGTTCTCGTATTCGCCGAATTTGCTTACCAGTTCTTTACGAATATAAAACGTTGGATGCGCGGGCATCCAGCCCACTTTAAAACGTGACCGCTTATACGGTAAGCCCTTCCAATAACGAAGTAGCTTTTGGGTATTTTCAGGATGTACAAAGGCGAGGTCGCCATACACAGCATCCGTGCCTGACTCGTCAAATTTGGCAACAATATCCATGATCACATCTGCGGAAGCGAACATATCATCGCTGTTCAAAACGCCGATAATTTCACCGGTAGCCATGCGCATGCCTTTATTAATCGCATCGTAAATTCCCCTGTCTGTCTCAGATATCCAGGAACTGATGTATTTAGAATATTTGTTGATGATCTTTAAAGTGCCGTCGGTAGATCTTCCGTCAACAATAATGTGCTCTATGTTTCCATAAGTCTGCTTCCTGACTGATTCTATACAGTCTGCAAGGTATTTCTCGGAATTATATGTTACGGTTATTATCGAGACTTTCACGGGTAATTCTTAAGGTCAGTCAATTTTAATAAGGAAATCAATTTTTTCTCAATTCTGAATCAAAGTATTTCTACCAGGCAATTCATCTAAACTTAATTTTGTAAATTATAGTATAATTTCTACAAAATAAAATTATTTTCTTTTCCTCTTTCCTAAGCCATTAAATTATATCGATTTTACAACGCTCGTATTTATTCCAGATCGATTCGCCATTTTACACCTGCTATTCACATAGCATGCATTTTATTGTAACTCTTGTTTATTGGGAAGATTTTTTGCGGGTTGGAATCGTGGATTCAAATGTAATCTTTTTTTGATTTCATTTTGTTTTTATTTTTTATTTTTTTTCTTAATAGAGGATGTGCCCGCTATGGCAGATTAGGGATAATCTGACCGAGCCCTTTTCATTCAAAGGATTTTTAATTATTCACTGTGGGTATTCTTTACTCTTGATGTTTGTAAAGCTTTTGTTTGTCACTTTTTTTCTTGAAAAAAAAAGTAACCAAAAAAGTTCAAGGACAACCCGATCGCTCCGCGCGTTTGTCCAGCCAACGCTACCAACGCTACCAACGCTATCGGCTGAGTTTCGGAATTTTTTCCGGCCAAGTCGTAAATTATATTTGCGGAAGCCTTTTGTTGAGTTTGTTTCTTTATGATGATTTGTTTGTCAATTATTCTCAGCAATGTCTCGCGTAGCGGACGTTGCGCCTGTATCCAAGTATGTCTGGCAAAGGGTAAATTGTACCTGTCTGCTTTTTGTTACTCTGTAATGATTTTGTTTGTCACTTTTTTTCTTGAAAAAAAAGTAACCTAAAAAGTTCAAGGACAACCCGATCGCTCCGCGCGGTTGTCCAGGCCATCGCCACCGCAGCATCGCATGGCGCTTGAGAATTTGGGTATTTGGCAAGTTTGGCCTTGTGTAGTTGATCACTAAGATTTCTGCATTTTAGATCTTTGCTTATTTGTGATTTCGATTGGCTTTTAAAATCGCGAGGCTCAACTTTCAACTTTTAACTTTCAACTTTCTTTGATTTGCTTGTCACTTTTTTTTTGAAAAAATAACCTACCACAGTAGGCAGGCCTTGCCGGCCGGTAGGCGGGGTAACCAAAAAAGTTCAAGGACAACCCGATCGCTCTGCGCGTTTGTCCAGGCCAACGCCACCGATACTTCGTAATTATACAGCAGATTTTTATTTTTCAAATGTTCTCTTTTGCACATAATGCCGGGATAGGTTTTCCGGAAAAAGAATTTATACGGTTTAATAGCAGCTCTCATTTATTTTATTGCCGTAATGTTTTGCTTGTCACTTTTTTTCTTGAAAAAAAAAGTAACCAAAAAAGTTCAAGGACAACCCGATCGCTCCGCGCGTTTGTCCGGCCAACGCCACCAATGCTGTCGACTGAGTTGCAGCGTTTTTTTCTCGCAAAGCTTTAATAATATTTCTGGAATCCTCCTTTTATTTAATGCTTTATGATGATTTGTTGGTTACTTTTTTTCTTGAAAAAACCTGCCTGCTGGTAGGCTCCACTCAATAATCAATAATCAGCACTCTACAACATCCAACCAATTATTTTCGGGTTACGATTATATTTTCCATTACGAGCATATCCATTTCTGTCCTTAAAAAACAATCCAGGGCTTCCGCGGGCGTATTTACAATTGGCTCATTCTCATTGAAGGAGGTGTTCAATAATATGGGCACGCCCGTCCTTTTTCTAAAGGCATCGATTAATGCATAATACCTGGGCGAAATATCCTTGTCCACCGTTTGCAGCCTGCCACTGCCATCTACATGCGTAATTGCGGGAATTTCGGATTGCTTATTTTTTTTAATGAGGAAAACCTTTTCCATAAAGGGTGCCGTATCGTTTTCTTGGAAGTAGGTGGCAACGTATTCTTTTAATATTGAGGGGGCAAAGGGCCGAAAGCTTTCGCGCCTCTTTATCTTTGAATTAATGAGTTCTTTGGCATCCTTTCGGCGAGGATCCGCAATGATAGACCTTCCGCCTAAAGCACGCGGACCAAATTCCGCTCGTCCCGTAAACCACCCCACTACCCCACCGTTTACGATGCAATTCACCACCTCCTCGAAAAGAAATTCGTCTTCATATTCTGTATAAGAGATTTTCTTTGATGAAAGAAATTCCCTGATCTCTGTGTTGGTAAAATGGCTCCCTGTGAAGGCAGAAAGAATCGGTGCGCTTCTTTGCTTTTTTAAATCCTGGTGCTGGATATACAACGCCGCACCCATGGCAATGCCTGCATCGTGACCGGCAGGTGGTATGTATACTTTTTCAAATCCTGTACGGCTTTTTATTTTTCCATTGGCCACGCTGTTTTGAGCAACGCCCCCTGCCATGCAAAGATTTTTTAACCCGGTCTTCTTTTGCAATTGCCCCAGCATATAAAAAATAGTTTCCTCTGTTATCTTTTGAACGGAGGCAGCCAGGTCTTTATGGTATTGTTCGATTGGATCGCCGCTTTTTCTAAATACGCCAAAAATTTCCATCATTTTATCGGTGTACATCGGCTGAACGACAGGAACATGATCTTCTCCGTATGAGATGACCCCATCGGTACCTTTTCTAAAATAATCAAGATTTAATTTAAAGAAGCCGTCATTGGTCCACTCAATAACGTCTTTTAATTTGTCCATATATTTTAACTCTCCATAAGGCGCCATGCCCATTACTTTATATTCATCGCCATAATGTGGAAAGCCCAATAATTGCGTAAATGCTGTATAAAAGATGCCCAGTGAGTGCGGAAAATCCAGTGAATCCAGTACGGTGAATTGGTTGCCTTTTCCTATGGCCGTCATAGTAGTTGTGAAGTCGCCGGAACCATCGATGGAGATGCAGGCGGCTTCTTCAAAAGGAGAAGCAAAAAAAGCAGAAGCTATGTGGCTCCGGTGGTGCTCCACCTGCCTTATTTTTGATGTAAAGGATGATGCAGGCATCCCGGAAATCAATGCCAGTTCCTGGTCCAGGGAACTCACTTTGCGGCTATTGCTCCAGCGGTTCCTGACGACATTTATACTTCCGGAAGGATTTTTGGCGAGGTAGCTTATTTTTTTTAGAAATTTGGCTTTCGGATCGCGCCCGATTGCAAAATAATCAATGTCGCCATAACCTACGCCCCCCTCTATCAAACAGAATTCGATGGCCAATTGAGGAAAACCTGCCCAGTGTTTTATTCTCCGGAAGCGTTCTTCTTCAATGGCTGCTATGAGTAAGCCATCCACAAAAATTGCGGCGGATGAATCGGCGTGGTATGCATTAATCCCTAATATGATCATTTGTAAGCGGTCTTCTTTTCACGTTGTGCGACTTTTTGATTTTTCGTGTTCTTAAGGGAACGGTCGTATAAAGCTATTAAAATAAAAATGAGGAGATAGGCAAAGATAGCAAACCAGGTGTGATGGCCTATACCCAGTGGCATGGGCCATCCCCTGTTAATGGCCAGCAGGAATAAGGTAATCCGAATATCATTGATCAGCCAAAGGGCCAGCAAACCCATAATTATCCAGGCTAATTTTTTGCTTACAGCTCCCCTATTTGCCACGACAAATGCAATCCAAAAACTGTACACTCCATAGCCTACACAATCCATCGCGATGATAATGCCCCGGCCGCCCGCTATTTTCAGGGCGAATGGAGGTTCTTTGATCGTTGAAATTTTAAATTGTGACAGCGTAAAAGCTGTCGAGTTAATGAGGGAGCACTTTATCCAGCTTACATAGTCGAGATATTTTTGAACAAACAGGATATGATAGCCGCCGGGGGCAGCCAGCCCGATGATGGCGAGCGTTCCGAAATATAAAAGGCAAAAAATTCCCAGGAACTTCAGCAGGTATATTCCAAAAGGGAAACGATGTTTTATGTGTTGGAAAGGAAAGTTCAAAGTTAATGGTGAATGGTGAATGGTGAATGGTTAGGTGTTAATGGTCAATGGTTAGTGGTTGGTTAGTGCGGCAGTTTTTCAAGGGGTGAACATGGCTTTGTAGCCGGAACGGATTTTTTCCATATCAATGGCTTTGACGGCGTAGGCGATGGCGCCGAGGTGCCATTGGGTGAGGGTGGCCTCATCCATTGCGGCAAAAAATGTAATTGCTTCGGAAATACCGGATGTATCGTCCACGGAAACATTGTACCCGGCCATGCTTAGACGCAATTGGTTCCAGGGCGTGTTGTAGCTGGTGATAACGGGACGGCCGGCAGAAAGGGCTTCATAGATGGCGTGGCCAAAGTTCTCACTTTTGCTGGGTAATATAAACACATGGGCTGCCGCGAGGGCAGCGCTTACCTTCCCCGGTTTCAATTCCTTATGGTTGATTACAGAAACGTTTGGAGGTAATTTTTTAATTTGTGCGAGGCAGTTGTCCCAATATTCCAGGTCTTTAACGGGGCCGTAAATATCATAGGTTATCACCGCGTCTGCCTTTTCCAATGCCTGTAGGACGAGCAGGATATTTTTCATCGGCGAAATGAGGGCTATGCTGATGAGGTGTAAAAGCCCGGGTTCCTTTTGTTTTAGCGGAAGGCTGCCAATGACGTTTGGGAAATTACCGGCGGTGAAAATATCGGGGATACCATCAAAAAAATTATTGATGTATTGGTGTTCTTCCTCGTCCGTGGCGTGGAACTGCACTTTATAATGGTATTCCAGCAACTTAAAGAGACGCAGGTATGCCCATTTCTTCCATCGTTTCTGCGAGAGGGCGCCCGGGTGGAGCATCCCCCTGGTGGAAATAATTTTTTTCGGGGCTTTGCAATAGATGAGGGGAACCATGTTGAAATGCCAGGAAAACAGCCCGATAATAAATAGCACATCCGGCTTGACCTCTGCTACCTGCCTGACCATGGTGTCGCTTATTTTTTCGGGTCCAGCATACCATACCTGTGTATGGTCGTTGAACGCCACCCATTCGTTGGGCGTAATTTTTTCCAACGCGGCACCGTTCAGGTCCACATCTGAACAAAAAATAAAGTAGGTAATATTTTCCCGGTATTCCCTTACCAAATTCGCAATGGATTGCACAGGGCCGCCGGCGCGAAAGGCAGGAAGAAACCAGGGGATACTTATAAAGACTTTAGTTGTTGACAAAGGTTAGGGGGTTATTTTTCTTTGGATGACACGAATTTTTTCGAATTACACGGGTTACACGAATTTTTTGGCACGAATTACACGAATTTATTTGCCACGGATTGAACGGATTACACGAATTAAAGAATGAGATGATTAATCATGGAAATACCTGGGGTTTACATATCGCTTCCTGCATTGGCCTGTTTTTGATAAATGAAAAAATCGCATGCGCCTTCAAGATAGGTGTTATGGATAACCTCTTTTAAATTCCATCCATTTATATTTTCATTTATCCAGGCAGAGAATTTCCGGTGCCGGACATGGAGGTGTTTCTTTCCATCCACGTCCCAGGCATAAATTATGACGAAGCTTGTTGCAGACCTAAACAGGTCATACATATAGTTTTCAAACACATCGTCTTCTAATAAATGATAGACTACATCCAATGATAAAGAAAGCTCTGCGGCAAAATTATTGCTGCAATTGTACTGACCGGCCTGGCTGTAGGCAAAAAACGTTTTGTCCGGGTCGTTCTTAAAAGCTTGTTGGCACTTTTGGACGGCTGTTGAAGAAATGTCCAAGCCAATATATGAAGGAAATTCAAAATACTGCAACTGGTTGCCATCACCGCAACCGAATTCAACTACAGTACTGATATTATTATTCTTTACAAATTCATTTACTATTCCAGCTTTGTATTCTGCAAAAAGCCCATAGGATCCTGTTCCCGAATTACCGGCATTAGCGTAACGACGTTCCCAATATTCATGAGAGTTGGTAATTTTTTTTTTGAAGATCCGGTTTATAAAAAAATTCACAGGCTGCCTAAAATTTTTTGAAATTAATCCCAAAGGAAATTGACAATTTTTTGATTTTTTTCAGACTGGTGAATAAATATTTTGGGTATAGAAAGAAATTTAAAAGCCAATTAATTTTAACCGAGCGCAGGCCGGTTCAATAATTTTTTGTTTTTAATACGGCTGATATCTTTTTTCCAAAATATGACCAGCATATAGATTAAGAAACAAGCTTTAACAAGATGTCCTAAAGATGTTTGCAGTTCACAATCAGGACGGATGGGATAATAGAAGACGAGTGGTGTAAAGAGCAATAAAAATGAATACGTTTGACTGTATCGATAAAAGCCATTCAACACTTCACTAAAGAGCAGGCCCAAACAAAACATAAAAATACAACCTCCTATAATTCCAAAATTTATATACCCATCTCCCAGTGAACTAAGTGCCATAGAAGTATTCTTCCTGAGCGGGATGCCGGAATATTTCATAAAAATCGTTCGATCGCCTGCTTCCAATTTATTTGGCGCTAAAATCCGGGGCAATATAGCTGCCTGTATTATTAACATCAATTCACTACCATCTTCAAAAGGTACAAATTTTGGCACTGTGTACATTATGTGGGTTACGATGAATCCCTGGTTTATTCTAACATTACTCCGTGCAAGACTCTCAAAATCAAATAGGGAATTATCTCCGACCTTCTTATCATATACTTGTTCGAAGGAGTCAATTCCACCTCCCTCCTGTTTTACGGTCTCACGATATTCGGCTTTTAGCTGCTGAATGATAATTGCCAATAAAATAAAGGAGGTAGTTACAATTGTTTTGAGCAGGATGCCTGGTTTAAACTTAATGGCAAGTACCGCGCCGAGCATGATCATCCAGGTGAGCAAATCGTGAAACATGGCGCCTTTTAAAGAGGAAAAGATAATAGAACCAAGGACCAAAACCATTATCCATAATTTAAGTTGCTTAGTACCAAGAAGGAGCATAAACAACCCGATATATTTAAATCCACCAAGCAAAACCAGGACAAATTGTAGCCCGGATCCAGAATAATCTGAAATAAAACCGGATAAAAATCCTACCCCTATAAATATGTACGGTAGGTGACCGGAATTATCTATGAATTTTTTTATTTCCTTTTCGTTAATAATTTCCCCCTTTAGCTTACCGGCTGTAACGTGAAGTCCTAAAATAAATAATGCAACGGCAGGAATTGCGTACATAAAATAATCGGTTTCGGGAATTTTCATTTGATAACCGACCCATTGATATTGATCCAGGCCATTGTAAGCAAAGGTTGGACCCACTAACATTTGCACGCACATGAGGGTTCCGGAGAGATACCTTATAGGAATGACAGCACCTATGGAATAAAACAATAATAAAAACTGGTGCAGGGTGATTGCCAAGGCCAATAAGCTGAACCAACTTAAACCAGGCCATACTATCAATATAAAAACCAATGTTAGGACATATACGCCCCAATTAAATTTTACATTGAAAAGTGTACGCATTACAAAGAAAAATTTAGTGATTTGATGAACTCAAATGCGTGGCCAGATCTATCTTTATACGTGTAACCCGACGCTAAAGATCTTGCCCTTGCTTTGCATCTTACCTTTTCGGCTTCTGAATTTGTGAAATTCATTATCTTCAGAATTTGTTCATAACAGGAGTCCACATTTTCAAAAAGAAAAATTTCTTCATTTTCTTTAAAATATTCCCGATGATCTGCCGTATGCGGCGCTAATTGAATTGCGCCAACCCCACCCGCCTCAAATGTACGCATATTATGGGTGGTGGTATTGTGTGGCCTCAGCAGGTTTAGCTGTACCCTGTATTTCCTCAATATCCTCCAGAGATCGTCACCATATACCGGATTATATATTTTTATCATTTTCTTATCGACGAAATTGTGCCAGTTCTGACCATATACATCCAATTTTATCCCCCGACGAGCCAAAGAGTTAAGAAAATCTCCCCTGATTGAATCGGGGTTTCCCAGGAAACACACCCGCTGAATTTCTTCAAACCCAACGCAATCCTGGTATAATTTATTTTCCAAATCAAAACCGAAGGGCAGCATTTCAGACCGAATATTATAGACCGTCTCAATTTTATGTTTATCATCCAGGTTATAAGTTAAAAACAAGTCATACAGTGGAATGGATTTGGTAACGTAAGTATTTCCGCTGCCTTTCCCGGAGAATATAAAAGGGCTGTCCCCGTTAAAATTAACCAATTTAATATTGCGCGACTTAGCCCATGCCAGGGTTTCCGGGAAAATTTCCATTCCTTTAAAAATCCAGATAACATCGGGATCAAATTTTACTACTGCTTCCTTAAATTTTTGATTCACCGTTTTTAGAATACGGGATTGTCCTGTTTTGAAAAGTAGTTTATTCAGCATACTTTGCTGGTAATAATCGTAAAAAATACTTTGAGCCGGAAAATGAAAAACGTCCATCCCCAGTTCCCGCAAGTATTTCACGTAGAAATTTTCAATCGCATAAATCTTGTCGGACCCTACAAGGAATAATTTCATTTTTACCAATTTGCCGCGTTGCTGCCCGGTCATTTTTTTTTGGGAAATGTTGAATCCAAAGTAATACCGTTGTTTTTTACATGTCCCTTGTTTAAGGCGATCAACTTATCCAGGATGCCGTAATGGGCCATATTTTGAAACTCCATTGCAATCGTATGTGAATATTCCCCGAAGCCTTTGCGTTTTTCGTTGTCTGCCAATAATAAATTGATTTTTTGCGCAAGGTCTTCGACGTTTCCAAATTCGAACACATAGCCGTTTTTATTTTGCTGGACATCGTCTGTCTCGCCATAACTCCCGCACCTGTCACTCAAAATAATGGGGCATCCCATTATTATCGCTTCGCTTATAGCCACTGAATGTGGCTCCATAGAAGCAGGATGGATGTATAAATCGGTGGCGGCATAATAGGCTGGCAAATCCTCAACAGAAACAAAGCCGGGAAAGTGAACCTTACTTTGTTTTAGTTGACTTGCTTTTTTCTTCCACATTTCTTCCATTTCTCCCGACCCTATTATAAACAGGTTCAAATAAACCTGCTCACTTTCCAACAATTTCATTGCTTCTATAATATGATCCTGATTTTTCCATGCTACTAATTTTCCGACAACGCTTATAACAATTTCATTTTCGCTGATATTGAATTGATTTCTAATTTTATTTCGAAGTAATTCTTTCTGCTTGTAACTGCTTTTATAGGCTACAAAATCAATGGGATAATGCATTCGGACCAATTTATTTTTGCTTACTCCGAATTTTTTATAAAAATCTTCATTTGCATTTCCCATAGTCAGGAACCAGTTTATTTTAGAAAAATAATTCCTGAGCCAAAGCGTCTTCAGTAAATCTTTTCCTGCATTTCTTTTGTGACGAAACTCGCTATCTGAAATATAGGCTATTTGGATTTTATTCCTGGCAGCCCAGCGTTTTGCCCTGCGTTGTAGCTTTTGAAAATATCCGTAAGTAAAAAGAATATCCGGATTGTAAGTATCCAGTTCTCCATCTAAAGAAGGCGCATCAAGATTTTTATCTGCCTGCAGCATTGCATCTCCGTTTAAAAAAAGGTGATCAAATTTATCGAGATGGAGATTTCCCCAGGAAATTTCTTTTCCAAAATTTACATCCATATACTTCTTATAACCAAGGCTGGAAGCAAAGAATACTTTGAATTCAATCCTTTTATTTTCGGTAAAACTCACGTACTGGGGACAGAAATGTTGAATGGGGTGTGAAATAACGATGGCAATTCTTAGTTTTTTCTCTTCTATCATTTTGTTCTATCGTAAGGATCGGTTAATCAGAACTCTTGATGGTCCGTTGATACTCGGTATAATTCTTCGCAAGTTTTATTATAGTTTCCCAATCGTCTGTAAATAGTGCTTCCTTCTTCTTTCTCGACCATCCTTTAAGCTGTTTCTCCCATGCAATAGCTTGCTTAATATCTGTGTGATGAATACTATATTTCAAAATAACCGGCCTTCTTTTGAAGGTATAACAGGTGCTTATATCACCCTCCTGGTGTTGTGCGAAGCGCCTTTCCAAATCATTAGTGACACCGGTATAATAGCTTTTATCACTGCATTCAAGGATATAGACGAAGTAATGATGGCCAAATTTCATAAATGATTTAATTGATAAGGGAAGAAATTAATTAATGATGTCGCCTTCGACATCATGAGCTTGTCGAATGATCAGGCTGACAATTGTATTCGACCTCATGAACTCATTGAATGATCGGCTGACAATTCCTCCAACATAAAATAGTAATGCGATTAATTACGATGTCAATCTGAGCTTGTCGAAGATGGGCTTCCATAAAGGGTTTGATAATAGCTTAAGGTATACCGCCTTCGACAAGCTCAGGCTGACAGTTACCTTCGACAGGCTCAGGCTGACAGAATTCGACATGATGAGCTCGTCGAATGATCAGGGTGACAATTCCTCCGACATAAAATAGCCATGCGATTAATTTACGATGCCAATCTGAGCTTGTCGAAGATGGGCTGTCATAATGGGTTTGATAATAGCTTAAGGTATACCGCCTTCGACAAGCTCAGGCTGACAGTTACCTTCGACAAGCTCAGGCTGACAGTTACCTTCGACAAGCTCAGGCTGACATCATGAGCTCGTTGAGTGATTAGACTTACAACAACTCCGACATAAAATAGCAATGCGATTAATTGCGATGTCAATCTGAGCTTGTCGAAGA
>JBBRSV010000126.1:0-13630 GCA_038245055.1 Chitinophagales bacterium
GCTGCCGGATTTATCTTGCTCCAGCACATAGCCATCAGCATATTTTTCATTAATAATACGGCCAACATAAGTAATCGTATTATCATCATTAATTCTTTTAGAAATTGAGAGTATTGAATTTTGTAACAGGGTAGATTTAATGATTAGGCTGGAAAGATTATTATACCTTTTAACCGATGATAAAACAGTGCCTGTGAAAGATAATTTATCAGAAAAATTTAATTGGATAGAAGTTGCTTTCCCTAAAGTGAATGCCTTATCAAGTTCTGAAACTGAAGCTGGAATAATTGCCGAATAACTATTGAAAAGATCGGGCCTTGAAGAATTATTAACTTGCGCTTTTGTAAAATAAGTAATACACACCAGAAGGCACAGCGCAATCAGTTTGAACTTAGTTTTCATGGACTGGGATTTCGTTTTTGATAGAATCGGATATCATTTAAACGACACATAAGTATAAAAATTATACTTACGCTAAAAAAAATTCCTATTAGGTTGAATAAGAGAAAAAGTACTCGAAAAAGGCGAGTATTAATACTGCCCTGTACTTAGTAAAACCAACGTGCAAGCCTCTTGTGGAAGAATTCCACGCTGCCTGGCCAGCGATGAAAGCTCATCATTTTCTGCTCCGGGGTTGAAAATTATACGCTTAGGATGTAAAGAAAATATATAATCATAATATTGTTTCTGATGATCAGTATTTAAATAAAGTGTAACAGTATCAAGGTCGTAGATATGTGTCTGTACAGTCTCAATTTCAACATTTCCAACTTTACCAGCGTTCTTCCCAATTGCGATAACTTCATGGCCTTTTGCATGAAGAGAATTTATAGCAAGGTAACTATAACGGGTAGGGTTAGCCGAAGCTCCTAAAACGAGTGTTTTTTTATTCGTCATATTTTCTACTGGTTTAAAAATTTGGCTTTTAATTCTGCCGTTGGAATCATGCATTCATCTTTTCTTCCAAACCAACTATACCTGTTTTTTGAAATAATATTATAAATGCCATCCCTGATGAATTTGGGAACTATCATAAAACCGTAAAGCAAAAACCATGGACCATTCAATCTTTTAGCGACCCTTAAAGCAGCTGTGGAACGCTGATACGTCCTTTCATTTTCAATCAAGATAATGGAGTTCATTTCGTTTTTATCTAAATTAAATTGCTTTAGAAGCAAACTGCCAGTTTCCGATTGTAGAGATGCAAAGAGAAACTGGTTTTTGCGATCACGCTTTATTATAAATTGTACCGCTGCGTTACAAAGGTTACAAACTCCGTCAAATAATATGATTGATTGCGTTGCCATTTCAAATGCAAAATTACTAAAACTCTTTTCCGTGTGTGGCTTTTACCATTTTATTTACAAGAAACGGAAATAGCTTAATGGCTCCTATAAACAGATTCGTAATTCTCTCTTTCCCGAATAATTTTTGTATTAACCTGCCGGCTTTCAACCGCTTGTCAAAATTCCTTTTCCATAGTTTTTGATAATTCATTTCCATCTCTTCTCTTGTAATTTCTTCTTTTAAAAAAAGATCAATCACTCCAAACGCAATCTTTGATGCATGTAATGCCATGCTCATTCCATTACCGCATAAAGGCGTAATCATTCCCGCAGCATCGCCCATCATGATTATATGATTTTCCAGGTTTGATTTTTTATCAAAACTTATTTGTGAAATGGTCACCGGCTCTGGAAAAAGAAATTCAGCTTCAGAAAATAGCTGTTTTAAAAAAGGATTCTTGTATAAAACATTTTGTTCCATTTGCCTGATGGAATTATTATTATTCTTGAGGTTTTGTGCCGTGGTTAAATAGCAAAGACAATATTTTTCATCTTCAACTTTGGAAATGCCGCAATACCCATTTGCAAAATTATGAAGTGCAATAGTATCCGCAGCAAACGAAGTTTTAATATGATATTTTACACCAACATAATTATTTAGCTTACTTGTTTTTTTCTTTACAAAATCTCTTGACCAACTTACATCAAGATTGCTGCGCTTTCCAAAAGAACCAACCGCAACGGGGCATTGAGCGATGCCATCATTATATTTTATTGAAAAATATTTTTCATTAAATACAACCTCTTTAACCTTTGTTTGCTCTAACAATTTTACGCCATTGATGAGCGCTATTTTTTTTAATTCATTATCAATAAAAAAACGGCTTATACCAAAGCCGCCGAGATCAAGCTGCGAATTTATAGTATTCCCGTTGGGAGCGGAAACAAGCAATTTTTTAATAACTGGCAAATGAAGATTCGAAAGGCTCAGTCCAAGGCTTTCAATAAACTTCCAGCTTTCAAGACTAATATATTCGCCACACACGCGATGAAAAGGGTATTTGTCTTTCTCAAATAAAACAACTTTATAATTTTTTTGAGCCAATAAAATTGAAAGTGAAAGTCCGGCAAGGCCTCCGCCAATAATTCCAACATCGAAAAAACTGTCGGTTTCTTTTTCATTTTCATTTATAGCCAAAGCAATTCAAATTTGTGTGTGTTTAAATTATATTTCCCATTTAATTCATTCATTTTTCCCATTTGCTTTATAAAATCAGATTGTGTGATTCCTGCTCAGCAATGAAGGCAACTATCAAATATCTGAAGGCCCATTTCCACCTTATTGTATAGGCTTTAATTCCTGCTTTCTCCATAATATACTTCCATTCGCTTTTCCTAAATCCCCGTAAAACAGAGAGTGGCGCATCATTTTTCACAAGATAAGATTTTGAAAAAACCCGGGTAGCGTATTTTATAAAATTAAAAGCAACAGGGTGGCGATGCAGATCATTAATGAAGAAACCGCTTGCTGCATTAACCTTCATCCATTGCAACATTTTCACTAATTCTTCATTGGTAAAATGATGGCAAAAAAGTGATGAAAAAATAATAGACGGCTTATCATTTTTAAAATTTAAAAGACTATAATCTGATGTAATAAAATCTACATTTTCAATGGTGGATTTCTCATTGGCAAAAGCGATGCATTCCGGGTTAATATCTATGCCTGTAAATTTTGCACGGATATTATTTTTTTTACAAAATCTATAAATTGCCTGTAGGTTATCTCCGCCACCACATCCAATTTCACAAACTGAAATGGTTTTGTTTTTGCCTGAAAGTTTTTTAAATCCGTCTATTGTTATTGTATGACCGCCAAGGTATGTATTGATGAAGTCTAGCTCATTCATGTTATCAGCAATATCCTTAAATGGAATATCATTTCCATCAAGTAATTCTTTTTTATTCGAACGCTGGCGGTAATCAATCATCAGATAAAATGAATGTCTCTAACGTAAGGCCCGGACCAAAAGCAGCTCCGAAAATTTTAGCCTTTTTTTCTTCCTTAAGTTCGAGTGAATCCATAATTTCCTTCAGCACAAATAAAATGGTAGGCGACGACATGTTACCATAATTTTTAAGAACATTATAGGAATGGCAAAGATCGTCTGCATTTATGGAGATACTTTTTTCAATTGCAGTAAGAATTCTTTTACCTCCCGGATGGATGCACCAATGCGAAATTTCGTCTTTATCGACATTTGCATGTTGCAAGGCATTTTGCAAAAGCTGGTTAAAATCCTGTTCAATAAGTTCAGGAACATACCCTGAAAGCGTCATCAAAAAGCCAGAAGAAGAAAGCTCCCAACTCATGTCTTTTTTTCCTTTAAAAGAAACTTCAGAATAAAAGTTATTTATTTTTAAACCCTTTAAATTAAAATCATCGCTCGTTACCAAAACGGCTGCCGAACCATCTCCAAATAAAAGGCTGGAAGCAATATTATCCATATTATTTTCTTTCTGAAAGTGCAACGTGCAAAGCTCCGTACACACCACTAAAACCTTTGCGTTTTTATCACTTTTACAAAAAGCATCCGCTAATTTGAGACCATGTATGGCGGCATAACATCCCATAAAATTTACAGACGTCCTAAAAATATCCGGTTGTAAATTCATCTCTTCCATTACTTGCAAATCAAGCCCCGGCGCACTCATTCCTGTACAACTTACCGTAATTAAATGCGTGATTTCATCCTCTGATATTTTGTTTTCAATACATTTTTCAACGGCATCAATAGTGAGTGCCGGTGCTGTTTTATTAAACCATTTCATCCTCAACTCCAGGTTTGGAAATGGTTCAAGATTTTCTGTGGCCGGGTAAAATTCCCAATCATCCGCATTTAAACTATAATCAGGCAATGCGGAATACCTCGTATCAATACCGCTTTGATGATATAAAAATTTAAGCTTGCGTTTATCGGTTTCATTCATCGCATAAACTTCCTGCATGAACGTGAGAATATCTTTCTGATCGTGGCTATAAGAAGGGACCGCAGTAGATATAGAAACAATTTTACTCAAAGAGGTGTAATATTAAAAGTGTAATAAAGCCAAGATTAGTGCATACAGATGCTAACAAATTCATCCGCATTGTGTTCTTAAAGTTAGCTTCTTTTTTATTTTTAAGAACTTTCCTGAACCAAACAAAAAAATATACGAGGACCGGAAGCATAAAGGTTTGCAAAATTAAAAACCTTAGCAATTCAAGATTTAAAAAAAATTGCAAAGCGAGCATCCCAAACGCCAGTGCATATACAATGCCAGTAAAAATAAAAGTGCCTTTGTAACCCAATAAATAACTCATTGTTTTTACCCCATCTTTAAAATCTTCATCGTGCTGATATATTTGCGTAAGCGGATAAAAACCTCCTATCAGCAGGCTTGACGCAATCATAGCAATAACGGGTACTTTAACGGTGAGGTTGCTATTGGCGCCATGGTAAACTAAAAAAAAAGTAACGGCTCCCTGGAAGATTACTACCGTTAAATAACCGATTATGGGGAATTTTTTAAGTCGAATTTTTCGATAACTATATGCACGGGAAGCGAGGATGTATAAAAAAATTCCAAGGAGAAATATCGACGATACAAGCAAACTGAGAAGAATTGCAGCCACATCCATACAAACGGTGACGATAAACAATTGCCGCGTCGGGCGTAAAGGCTTTTCTAATCCGCCAATTGGCGATGTATCCCGGTCCATGTAACTATTGTAACCATTGCTTGCCGGGTAAACTAACAGGTGAAGAATAATAAAAATGAGCACCGCCCGGTACCAGTTTATATGATTCACCTGGCTAAGCGCAAAGAAATAAACCGGCATTAAGAAAAATGAAAAATGAAACCTAAGGAGTTGTAAGGTTGACTTTAGTGTAATGTTCACTATTAAATGTAAATGAATTTTTTAAATCCTGTTTGAGAAAGAACATCTTTTAATCATTTGAAGCTGGCATAAAAAATAAAGCGTAAAACCTGAAAACAAAGTTTCAGCCTTTACGCTTCAGCATCTAAATAAATTATTTTTTAAACCAACATCGTCACCGGATTTTCCAGGAATTTTTTCACCGTTTGAAGAAAAGCTGCTCCTACAGCGCCGTCTACACTTCTGTGGTCGCAGCTCAACGTTACTTTCATCACATTGGCAACACCAAATCCTTCACCCTTTTTAACTACAATTTCTTTAATGCGGCCTACAGCAAGAATGGCGCTATCGGGAGGATTAATAATCGCTGTAAAATCTTCAATATCCATCATACCGAGGTTGGAAATTGTAAAGGTGTTTCCAGTAAATTCGTCGGGCTGAAGTTTTTTATTTCTTGCTTTTTCATAAAGTCCTTTCGCATCGGATGCAATTTGAGAAAGCGATTTTTGATCGGCAAATCGAATAACCGGCACAATCAAACCTTCAGGCATTGCAACAGCGGAGCCGATGTGTACATGTTTATTTTGTCTGATAAATTCTCCCATCCAGCTACTGTTTACTGCGGGATGCAATCTCAAAGCCATGGCACAAGCTTTTATTACCAGGTCATTGAAAGAAATTTTTACCGGGCTCACTTCGTTTAATGCTGCCCGTGAAGTCATTGCATTGTCCATGTTTATTTCCATGGTCAGGTAGAAATGTGGCGCTGTAAATTTGCTTTCTCCTAGCCGTCTTGCAATTGTTTTGCGCATTTGCGTGTTAGGAATATCCAAATAACTTTCCTTTCCGGTTTGCTCAAATGGCTGAACCGGTTTTTGTTCGATAGCAGGTTTTTTACCTTCTTCCTTTTGTGGCGCAGGTGCAGCACGGTACGAGTCTACGTCCTTCTTTACAATTCTTCCTCCATCTCCGCTGCCTTGTATTTTTGAAATATCAATTCCTTTATCCTCGGCCAATTTCTTAGCGAGCGGCGAAGCTTTTAATCTTCCATTTGAAGGAGCATTTTCACTATGCTCTCCAACAGTAGAAGCTTTTTCTTCTGCCACCGGTGCGCTTTCTTCGTCTGGCGTTTCTTCATTTGATTTTACTTCTGTGCTACCATCACCGCCACATTTTTCTGCCGCTACAAATGCACTTACGTCCGTTCCTTCCTTGCCTACTATTGCAATTACTCCATTTACTTTTGCAGCCTGTCCTGCTTCCACGCCAATATATAAAAGCGTTCCTTCTTCATAACCTACCACTTCCATAGTGGCTTTATCAGTCTCCACTTCAGCCAGCACATCGTCACTTTTTACTTTGTCTCCAACTTTTTTATTCCATTGAATAATTTTTCCTTCCGTCATAGTATCGCTTAAAAGAGGCATTCTAATTACCTTGGCATCTTTTGGTAATTCCGCAGATTGCTTATTTTCTTTTGGCTTTTCTTTAGTTTCGGGCGCATCCTTTTTTGGTTCTTCTTTTTTTGCAGCGGTTTCTTTTGGCGCATCCCCTCCTTCAATAAGTGATTTGTAATCTTCGCCTTCTTTACCAACCACGGCAATAACGCCATTTACTTTAGCGGCCTGCCCTTCCTCCACGCCAATATATAACAGCGTGCCTTCTTCATATCCTATCACTTCCATTGTAGCTTTATCAGTTTCCACCTCCGCCAATACGTCGTCGCTTTTCACTTTATCCCCTACTTTTTTATTCCATTGGATAATTTTCCCCTCGGTCATTGTATCACTAAGAAGAGGCATCCTTATCACTTGCGCCATAAATATTTTGAGTTATTTTATAAAAATTGAGAGGGTGAAATTAATGCAAAATCAGCAAAAGATTTTCTATGAAATATTCGTGTTTCTTTATTCATGTTTTTTAAAGCCTTGCTGTTGACCAATTTTATACTTCACGGTTAATAAACCACTCTACTTCATCAAAGCCAAATCTTCTTTCCAAGGCGTCTTTGGTTATTAATTCACCAGATTGAGAAACGCCAATAATTGTAGTTTCAAAAACAATATTTCCCTTTTTGAGTTTTACGATCTTATTCCTGCCAAACAATTTTTCGTTATACTCTTCAAAAAGTTTCGTAAAATTTCCCTTTTCAAGCTCGTCGACTTTTGACAATATAATCTCATGAAGTTCTGCCGAAAGTTGAACTACGTCGTAATTCTTGCCCGTCACTTGCTTTAATGAAACCGCATTGAGAATTTCCGGATCAAAAACTAATTGGTTTATATTGATTCCGACGCCAATAATCGCCCACTGCCATAAACTGCCTTGAATCACATTTTCTATGAGCACGCCTCCTGCCTTCCTGTCATTTATAAAGATATCGTTTGGCCATTTTATTTTTATGCTTTCTTTAATATATTTTGAAAAAAATGCTACACATCCTAACGCCACCGCAATGCTCACCTGGAATTGCTGTTGTACAGGCAGCCACTGCATTTCAGCCATTATTGTGAGTATAATATTTTCGCCTTTTTCGCTTTGCCAACTTTTGCCTCGCCGCCCTTTTCCTGAGGTTTGCTCCATAGCAAATACGGCTTCATCACCGGTTGCAAGGCCCTTTTTAACCATTGCCATGGCATAGTTGTTGGTACTATCAACGCTTTCCAGAATTGTAAATTTTTTGGTAGTTAACCGCATTAAAATCTTATTAGTAAAGAATTAGTATTTTTGATGAAAAGGTTGCCCTAAAAAGTTTGAAACATAACTGCAATCTAGCCTAATAAATTTTATTTTCTATGCGCTGAAATGGTGCATAAAAATTGACTAAAATGAACACATTTGAATAATTTAACGTTATTGGCCAAAAGGAAGATGCCGGCTCATACCAGGTTGACGAGAAACAGCAAAATTTTCAAGACAATAATATTTGCCATTAAGGAGAAAAAAGGAGAGAAAATAATTAGCCTTGATCTTAAAAAGATACCCGAAGCTGTGTCTGATTTTTTTATAATTTGTGAGGCCTCAAATAATGTACAACTCAAGGCTATTGCCGATTCCATTGAATTTGAGGTTAAAAAGACTTGCGGTGAATTGCCGTTTAAACACGAAGGAAGGCAAGGTGAGCAATGGATTTTGATAGACTACGTTAATGTTGTTGTTCACATCATGTTACCGGAACCCAGGAAGTTTTACAGGCTTGAAGAAATGTGGAGTGACGCATCCGCAGCTGAACATTAAATTAAATTTTTATAGTCTTACTTTACACCGAATTACCCATTTTAAAATAAAAAAATTCCGCTAAAATACCGGATTAATAAATTAAAATATTGCAAGGCAAGCATATATGGCAACTGAAGAACAGAAAAAAAAACCTTTACAAAAAAGACTCAATCCGCTCAATAATAATGGTACTGAAGAAGATCCCAAAAAACGTCCGCGCTTAAGTATATACTGGATTTATGGAATTATTTTCGCTGCAATTATAGGCTACAATCTTTATAGAAGCACCGGGGGAAACGGATTTGAAATAGCAAACACACAATTTTTCACCATGCTAAGGCAAGGTGATGTAGATCAAATAAAAACTGTAGGTAATAAGAAAATTGTACGGGTATTTATCAACCCACAGGCACTACAAAATAATTCGGCATTTTATAAAACCGTTTTCGGAGTTGATTATGATGCGGCGATTAAAACGCCTCCTCCGCAAGCTTTTTTCAGCATCATAAAGGATGAAACTTTTGCGGCAGAAATGCTTCAGTTTTATAAAGACAATCCCAATATAAAACAGGTGCCCGATAAACCGGGTGACGAAGGGGAATTATTTGGTCAAATTGTTAGTACACTTTTGCCTATATTATTAATTGGCTTGCTATTTATTATGATGATGCGCAAAGTGGGCGCCGGCGGCGGTGGCGGCGGCCCCGGTGGTATTTTTAATATTGGTAAATCAAAGGCAACTTTATTTGATAAAGGAGCCCGGGTTAATATTAATTTTGGAGATGTAGCCGGGCTGGATGAAGCCAAAGTGGAAGTAATGGAAATTGTTGACTTTTTAAAAACACCTAAAAAATATACGGCCCTGGGTGGTAAAATACCTAAAGGCGCGCTTTTAATTGGGCCTCCCGGTACGGGTAAAACTTTACTGGCAAAGGCTATGGCCGGGGAAGCACAGGTTCCCTTCTTTAGCTTAAGCGGTAGTGATTTTGTTGAAATGTTTGTTGGTGTGGGTGCCAGCAGAGTTCGCGACCTTTTTAAACAAGCACGTGAAAAGGCACCTTGTATTATTTTTATTGATGAGATAGACGCTATCGGCCGTGCCCGCGGAAAGAATATGATGATGAGTAATGATGAGAGAGAGAATACGCTTAATCAATTATTGGTAGAAATGGACGGCTTTGGAACAGACCTTGGCATTATTATATTGGCGGCTACAAACAGGCCTGACGTGTTAGATAGTGCGCTACTGCGCCCGGGCAGGTTTGACAGGCAAATTACTATCGATCGTCCTGATCTTGTCGGCCGTGAGGCTATATTTAAAGTTCATTTGTTACCAATAAAAATTTCTCAAACGCTGGATGTTCATAAACTTGCGGAACAAACGCCGGGCTTCGCCGGAGCCGATATTGCAAACGTTTGCAACGAGGCTGCCCTGATAGCTGCGCGAAAAGGAAAGGACGCGGTGGACATGAGCGATTTCCAGGACGCGATAGACAGGGTTATTGGTGGCCTTGAAAAAAAGAATAAGATTATACTTCCGGAAGAAAAAGAAATTATTGCCTACCATGAGGCAGGTCACGCAATTTGCGGCTGGTTTCTCGAGCACGCTTACCCGCTATTAAAAGTTACTATCGTTCCAAGAGGCACGGCAGCGCTAGGATATGCGCAATACACGCCAAAGGAGCAATATCTTTATAATACTGATCAGTTGCTCGACCAAATTTGTATGACTCTTGGAGGAAGAGCTGCTGAAACAATTTTCTTTGGTAAAATTTCAACGGGAGCCAGTAACGATCTTCAACAAATTACCAAAATGGCTTATGCGATGGTAACCGTTTATGGCATGAATGAAAAGGTAGGAAATGTAAGTTTTTATGATCCCCAACAGGACAATACATTTACAAAGCCTTTTAGTGAAGAGACGGGAAAAATGATTGATGAAGAAGTGAGGAAATTAGTAGAAAAGGCTTTTATACGGACAAAAGAATTATTAACTGAGCGAAAAAATGAAGTAGAGATTTTGGCAAAAGAATTGCTCAAACGAGAAGTGCTTTTTCAAAGCGACGTTGAGGCTTTAATAGGAAAGCGGCCGTATGAAGATAAGAAAGCATTGGATTTTGTTGACAACCCTAAAGATGCAGTGATAGATCCGCCGCTTCTCGAAGGCCAGATTCCCGGAGGATAAAATGAAAAAACAATGAAGGTTTCTTCCTCAAAAGAAAAAATTTTAAAAAAAATAAGAGAGGCACTGAGCAATCCGGTGCCTTTGCCTTTTCCTAAAAGTGAAGGAACAAAATCTGTGTTTTTACCGCAAATAGAAGATCTTGAATTAGTATTTGCGGAAGAGTTTACAAAACTTCTTGGCAAATTTGCTTTTTGTGTAAATGAGGCTGACATGATACACCAGTTGGAACAATTGACAACACAAAAAAAATGGACCAATCTATATTGCGTTGAGAAAAAGCTGTTGCAGATTTTAGACCAGGTCAATTCCCTTTCGTTAAATAAGTCAACACTGGCAGATTGCGACGCATCAATAACTTCCTGCAAATATCTTGTAGCCCGCACGGGCTCTATAGTTATGGCTTCTGATCAGCAAAGTGGCCGCACGGTTAGTGCTTATGCTCCTGTGCATATTTGCATTGCTTATGTCAGCCAACTCGTGTATGATACAAGAGATGCGCTTAAATCGTTAAGAACCATATATGGAAATAGTTTCCCCTCGTCTGTAACATTTGCGGCAGGCCCCAGCCGTACTGCAGACATTGAAAAAACGCTTGTCGTTGGCGTTCATGGGCCAAAAGAAGTTTACTTATTTTTGATTGATGAAGCATCAAAATAATGTTAAGCTGCAGCAAATTTTCAAATGACTGATTTACGAAAAAAAATATATTTTCTTTCTGACTTTCACTTAGGCGCGCCTGATTATGAAACGAGCCTTGTAAGAGAAAAAAAAATCGTTTCTTTTCTGGATGAGATAAAAAATCATACTTCTCACATTTTCATTCTTGGCGATCTTTTCGACTTTTGGTATGAATATAAAAAAGTTGTTCCGAAAGGATTTGTAAGAATTTTAGGCAAGCTTGCAGAACTGACCGATAGTGGCATCGTCATCAAATTTTTTGTAGGCAACCACGATATGTGGATGAATGGTTATTTTGAAAAAGAATTAAACATAGAAGTTTTTTATGAGCCAAAGGAGTTTGAATTTAACGGCAAAAAATTCTTTGTTGGGCATGGAGACGGATTAGGACCGGGCGATCATCGATATAAATTTTTAAAGAAAGTTTTTCGAAATAAATTATCCCAAACTGTCTTTGGCGCGCTGCATCCCGGTACCGGTATCGGGCTTGCTAATTACATGAGCCGCAAAAGCCGGATTGCTGCAGGAAAAGCTGACGAACAATTTTTAGGTGAAGAAAAAGAATGGCTGATTATTTTTAGCAAGGAAATGCTTGAGAAGAAACATGTCGATTATTTCATTTTCGGCCACCGCCATTTCCCAATAGATTTTAAATTGAATGATAGCAGCAGTTATATTAATCTTGGTGATTGGATTAAGTATAACAGCTATGCAGTATTTGACGGAGAAAATGTTGAGCTAAAATATTTTGAATGATGATTTGCATTGTAAAAAAATATTTTTGCTTTTTTTTTATACTTACATTGGCAGCGCCTTTCAATAGGGCAAGCGCACAGGATGATTCCCTGTATCGATTTTTAAAAAAAATTGAATTCCCAATTTCATCTTTTACCGTTGATAATTTAGGTGAGCTTTATATTATTAATACAGACAATCAACTAAAAAAATATAACGAAAAAGGAGACTCCGTCGGCGTGTTTAACCAGGTTACAAAATATGGAAAGCTGAGTTACGTGGAAGCTGAAAATCCATGGAAAGCCATTCTTTTTTATAAAGATTATTCGACTATTGTATTGCTGGACAAGTACCTGAATGTAGTTACAAGTATCAATCTGCGCAAGCAAAATATTTTCCAGGTAAATGCTGTAACTACGTCGTATGATAATAACATTTGGCTATATGACGAGCAGGAAAATAAATTGAAAAAAATTGATGACCAGGGCAATACTATTTTTGAATCCGTTGACTTCCGGTTAATTTTTGATTCTGTTCCAACGCCAAAAAAAATTATTGATGTTGATGGATTTGTTTATTTATATGATCCCGAAAAAGGACTGTATATTTTTGATTATTATGGAAGTTTTAAAAGTAAATTAACCTTTTTGCATTGGACTGATTTAGCGATTATTGATAAACAGATTTACGGTTTTGATAAAGAACATTTATATCGTTATAAGCCGCCGCTGCCTGATGTAAAAGAATATTTATTGTCTCCGGAATTACAAAATAATAATTCGATAAAAGTGAGCAACCATAAAATCTATGTTCTAAAAAATCAACAACTTCAAATCTTTTCTCTTCAATAGGTTCAGTTCATGTTTTAAATTGCACTATGAAATTTTTAGACCAGGTCTATTTTGATAATACATTACGCAGCTATCTCATAGTTGCGATAACAATACTGGCCGCATTATTATTAAAAAGATTTATTTCAAAATATGTTACATCCCTGCTTTTAAAACTTGTTAAAAAGAAGTCAGACAAATTTGATCAGTTAAGATTTGAAAATCTGATAGTAACTCCTATCGAAAGAATTTTAATCGCCTTGATTACTATTCTTTCTCTTGACAGGCTTAATTTTCCCGGCATTCTTTTTTTTAAAATTCACGATGTTACCAGCCTTGATATTGCCGATGGCATCGCTTCGGCAATTATTATTGTTTGTTTTGTTTCCCTAATAATACGGTTTATGGATTTCCTGGTATTGTTGATAAAGGACAAAACTACAGATGGAAAAACCGCTCCCGGCCAACACCAGCTATTGTTTTTCTTCAAAGATTTGATCAGGGTGATCATTATTATTATTGGCATTGTGTTCGTGATAAAAATTTCATTGAAAATCAATATTGGCAACCTTCTTACGGGATTAAGCATTGTTGGTGCGGCATTGGCTTTATCTGCAAGGGAAAGCCTTGAAAACCTGATTGCCTCTTTTATTATATTTTTTGATAAGCCTTTTGAAACCGGCGATCTTGTAAAAGTGAACAATGTAACGGGCACGGTTGAACGCATTGGATTACGAAGCACACGGTTACGCACAGCCGAAAAATCTATGGTCAC
>JBBRSV010000127.1:0-13465 GCA_038245055.1 Chitinophagales bacterium
GTTCTGGCAACAGCACAACAAACCGCTTGAAATTACAGGGCAGGAAATGTTTGACGAGAAGTTACTCTATGTGCATCAAAACCCTGTTCAGGCAGGTTTTGTTACAAGAGAAGAAGATTGGAAGTATAGTAGTGCACGAGATTTCTGCGGGATGAAAGGATTGGTTCTTTTATGTTATAGTTAGTAAGCAATGGCACAAGTATAGCTGGCTCACTTCGGTTCTTTATTAATGTGATCTTTCAATTGCTCCACAATTTGATCTTTACTGGAAACTACTATTTGGGGTTTTTCTTTGAATAGTTGTACTATTCCGGTAATACACACTTCAGCACCTTTATAGTATTCTTCCGGGTTGTTATTAAACGTTTTCCTGGCTTCTCCATGTATAACAATTGTCAAAGGCGCATCCGGATAATATCCTCCCGCGTTCAATAGGGTAAGCGTATCTTTTTCAAAGAATTTACCTCCATAAATTTTGGTACAAATTTTCACGTTTTCTCCAACATGTTTTTTAGCATCATCCACTTTTATCTCTTGCTGGCCAAAAGAAACTGCACATGAAATGCAAAAAATAACCATCAAAATATATTTCATAATTAAAATATTTTATTGAAAATTTAAGTTCATTAATTTACGTTCAAAATTAGGATATAGTATAAAATAAAACGCTTTTAAATTCTTCCCCCTTTTTCAATTATAAAAGCTGAATGATATGTGTCGACAACTTTTATTTTATTTTGACATCGTTTTACTAACTTCAGAGTAAGTATAACCGTTAGTATCTTTTAAAATGCTTTTCAAATTTAAATTAGCTTACGAAATTGATATTTAATTTTAGATCATGATTGAAAAAATAAATGCTCAAAAAGATCTTTTTATCCTGGAAGAAGGCGTTACTTATCTTAATTGTTCCTATATGTCGCCGATGTTGAAATCCGTTCGGGCTGCAGGTTTACACGCTCTTGAAATGCGGGCATCACCCTGGGATCTTTCCGCAACAGAGTGGTTTACCAACGCAGAGACATTGCGAAGCCTTGCAGCAAATATTTTTAAAACCAGCAATGATAATATTGCGCTTATTCCTTCTGCGAGTTATGGGCTGGCCGTAGCAGGTAAAAATTTGAATTTAAACCCTGGCAAAGAAATCATCATTCTTGAAAACCAATATCCATCAAATTATTATATATGGGAACATTTAGCAGAGACACAGAAATTACAAATTGTCGTAGTTCAAAAATCAGAAACCAAAACGCTAACTGAAAATATTTTGGAGAAAATAAATGCCAACACCGGCATCGTTGCCATACCCAATTGTCATTGGATGGATGGCGCTTATATCGACCTGCAACAAATAAGTGATGCGGCAAAAAAAATTGGTTCCTATTTTGTTTTGGATTTAAGCCAATCTCTTGGTGTGCTCCCAATTGATATAGAAAAAATCGCTCCCGATTTTGCAGTATCAGTTGGTTATAAATGGATGCTTGGGCCTTATAGTTTAGGCTATTTATATGTATCAAAAAGATGGCATCAATTGGGTGAGCCGTTGGAATATTCCTGGGCAACAAGATATGGAAGTGAAAATTTCACTGACCTTACTAACTATGTAAAAGAATACCGCGATGGCGCAAGAAAATTTGACATGGGCGAATTTTCACAGATCAATTTGCTGCCAATGGCTATAGCAGCTTTGCAGCAAATAAATAATTGGGAGATGAATTCAGTTCAGAGCCAAATAAAAAAATTAACCGATAAAATTATTACTTACAAAGAGAGTAATGATCTGCCTCAAAACAGTGAAGGCGTAGGTCACATAATTAATATTCCTTTTAAAGAAGTAAATACAAATAAGCTTCGCGAAAATTTAAAAGAAAATAAAGTTGTAGTGAGCTTTAGAGGCAGTTCAATACGGGTATCACCTCATTTGTATAATACAGAAGAAGACATAGAAAAATTATTTTCCTGCCTGGATATTTAAATAAAAATTCTTATACAGAGTAAGATTTTGTTATAAATTATTTCACTTTGTATTACATTTCCTAATTTTGATTTTAGGTCAAAGTACGCCACGAAGGAGAAAATATTTTTATCGTTCCTTATTATAAATCTGCCCACTCTGCTATCATTTGTTACCTCAGGAATTTACTATAGATAAATAACTTAAGTGATGAGTAGCGTTAAAAATTCAACTCTTTTTATTAAGGAAAATAAATTATTATGGGAGTAATCATGCAGGCATTTTATTGGGATTGTCCGAAGCTGGAAGACAAGGAATTTATGTGGTGGCCTTTCTTAAAGGACAACGTAAAGGCCCTATCTGAAACTGGCTTCACGGCGCTATGGCTGCCACCAGCCTGTAAAGCAGCAAATATGGGTGGAATGTCGATGGGCTATGATCCATATGATTATTACGATTTAGGAGATATCAACCAGAAAAATTCTGTGGAAACATGGTTTGGTTCGCGGCAAGCCCTGGAAGAATTGATAAAAGAAGCACATAATTATAATATGCAGGTGTATGCTGATATGGTTTTAAATCATACTAACGGTGCCGACGAGGAAGAACTGAATGAATTTGACGGCGAAAAGCGATGGACAAAATATACTCCAGGTAGTAAACTTTTCAACCGTGACTGGACCTGCTACCACCCTTCTTATTTTGAAAGATGGGACGATGAAGTATTTGAAGGAATGCCAGATTTATGCCACCGGAATCCGTATGTTTATTCTGAATTGATGGAATATTCACGGTGGCTCATTGAAGAGATTGGATTTGATGGCCTGCGCTATGATTTTGTGAAAGGCTATGGTGCATGGATCATTACAGCAATACTTGAACGCCTTTATAAAAGAAACGGACAGTGTAATTTTTCTCCTTTTGGTGTAGGCGAATATTGGGATTCCGACGTTTACATTTCACGATGGCTTCGGGAGACTAATTCCTTTACAAATAATCCGGTTACTGCATTTGATTTTCCATTACGTGGCCGTCTCAAAGACTTATGTGAAACCTTTGGTTTTAGTTTAAAAACTCTTGTCGAACCTGGCACATTAATCACGGACGGGCTGTCTTCAATGGCAGTAACTTTTGTTGAAAATCACGACATCGTACGAACAGATCCAATCATTGATGATAAAATGCTGGCCTACGCTTACATTCTCACACATGAAGGATATCCGTGCGTATTCTGGCAAGATTATTTTAATTGGAGCCTTGCGGAACAAGGAGGTTCAAGTGGAATAGCGGCGTTGATAAAAGTACATGAACAATATGCCGGAGGAATTACAGATATTTTATATTGTGATGACGATCTCTACATCATGCAAAGGCGTGGAGCTTCCGGCCAGCCCGGGCTTATATTTATACTGAATAATTCGATAAGTTGGAATGGCAGGCAGGTACAAACCCAATGGGCAAACACTTCCTTTATCCCGATTGCATGGAGGGGCAAAGACAATACAGATACGCCCGAAGAAAAATGGACAGATGGAAATGGAAATGCAGAGTTCTGGTCGCCACCAAGAGGATATGTAGCGTTTGTACCTTCCCGTTAGTATAGGGGGTAATACCCGTTATCGGCTATTCATTGGCCTTAGTTTCTCTTTATAAAAATTTTGTGATTTACTGCCCTTTCAATAAAAGGAAGAGTGAAATAAGATCCCATAAAAAATGACAAAATATAAGGACTTTAATGTTTCTATATTTCCAATAATAAGTTGCGAAAACCGCTCCAATAAAAATTGGTCCTGCCACATTGAATATGGTGCCGTATTTATAATGCAATAATCCAAATAAAATAGAAGAAACGGCAATCCCTAAAAACGGGCTTTTGAAAATTTTGACCAACCGTGGAAGCATGTAACCTCTGAAAATTAATTCTTCAACAATTCCCGCAGTTAGCGCCGTAAATACCAGTAAGGGCTTGTCATTTTTCATAAGAGCTACTATTTCAAAAAGCTTTGCGCTTTTATCATTATAGCCCGTTAACAATAAAAGTTTTTGAATTAAAAATCCTCCAAAAATCAATATGATGAATATCCCAATGATTGAAATGAAGTAAGGTAAAAACTGATATTTTTTCTCCTTCCAAATCAATAAGTTTTCCTTTTCTATTTTACTTGCGTAAAGAAAAAGCAACAAAAGACACGCCCAATTGAGAAGCCTTGAAACAAAATAAATTGTTTCATTTATTTTTTGCAAGCCCAGTAAATTAAGAAAAGAGCTTGAACCAATAAGTGAAAGGCAAAATAATAACAAAAGGATTCCAGCTATGCCGAAAATACTTTTTGTAAGGGTTTCATTTTTAGAAGGATTATTCATAATTTTTATGGCGTCTGAGCCCCCGCTAAAGATTTTATAAATTTTTTTAGTCCATATAAATATAGGATTCAAAATGTTTAAGGCCATCAATATTTTTTTGAATTTAATAAAGGACTCAATTTCAATTTTGTTTATTTGAATTAAATGAAAGAAGCACATAAATTGTGTTTTAAAATTTTGCCGGCAAATGGTTTCTAATGTCTCTGCAAATAAGCCGTTGCGCGTTATGCAACTCGCTGCCGTTATCTTCTTCACGGTGTCTGGCGGGCCATATGGGCTGGAACCATTATTGGGCTATGCCGGCGCTCATGGTGCATTACTACTCCTGATCGTTACACCATTGCTTTGGGATGTTCCGGCTATACTAACGGTGCTTGAGCTAAATAGTATGATGCCAGTAACCGGGGGTTATTATCAATGGGTAAAAAAAACGCTGGGGCTTCGATTTGGATTTTATGAAGGATGGTGGACGTGGCTATATACATTTGTTGACCTCGCCATTTATCCCGTACTTTTTGTAGAGTATGCATCATTTTTTTTTCCTCAAATAAATACTGTAAAAGTTCCAGTTTGCCTGATAATTATTTGGGCCGGTGCAGGATTGAATATTTTAGGAATTTCTCCTGTTGGCAAAACAGCATCATTGTTAAGCATTATGGTAATCGTTCCATTTATTGTGCTCTTCATCGTGAGTATCAGAGACACAGGCCACTTCACATTCCCCACACCTTCGTTAAAAGGGATTCCATTCTCTTCGCTGGGCATGGCGCTATATACAGTGATGTGGAATTTTTTTGGATGGGATAATACAACAACTTATGCCGAGGAAGTTGACAGGCCCGCAAGTACCTATCTTAAATCTGTGTCAATTACATTTGTAACGGTAATAGCTGTGTATATAATGGTACTTTATGCAACGTTGCATTATGGAATCAACGCACACACTTTAACTGAAAAAGGATATCCTGCCCTAGGTGTTTTGGCCGGCGGTAAATGGCTCGGAGCAGCTATCTCCATTGGCGGTATGGCAAGTGCCTTGGGTTTATATGCAGCAGTGTTATTGTCAGTATCCCGTGTACCAGAAGTGATGGCGCTGGATGGATTGTTACCCGAAAAAATTTATGCACTGCATCCAAAATATAACAGTCCTTATATTTCGATAATTATTTGCGCTGCAGTTGTAAGTTTTATGATCTTATGGACATTCCAGGAACTCATTGTTATTGATGTCACATTGTATGGCGCAGGTTTATTTCTGGAATTTATTGCCTTAATAGTTTTACGCATCAAGTCTCCAAATGAGCCCAGGCCATTTAGAATTCCGTTGCCGGTAAAGGCATTATGTGTATTGCTACTCTTACCAATAATAATATTTGTGATAGCTCTTTCAGGCGCTTTTGCTTCTCAAGGCAAAATGTTTTTGCCGGCTTTATTTGCGGTTAGTGCGCTTATAAGCGCGGAAGTTTTTTGGGAAATAATAAGATGGAATAAACGGCCTGGTAAAAGATAAGTTTCATCTTTTTTCTTCTCACAAATACAAATATTCTGTTAATGATTATTTAACCTTAAATCTTTCTTATTACATTTACTTCATTCTTCTTCAACAACCTTAAAAGCAAACTTTAATATTCCGCAATTTACATGGCGCAACTTTGTCGCCATAGGATAGAGGAATGTTTGAAAGATTTTAATTACCAACAAAAATTAATCTTTTGAAATCAATCGTATACCGTTTTTTAATTGGTTGCGCCGGCTCTGACGTAGATATTCTCAATCGTTGTCCCCGCTCTGAACATATTAAGCATGCCGGGTTTGGCGCACTTGTACTGGTGCCTGCGGCCTTAGGTATGTTTTCTATGACGTACGCAATTTCCACTTTTGTCAACAACCCTTTTATATATATTTTGGCAGGGCTGGCATGGGCTTGTATTGTTTTTATTTTTGACCGGTTTATTATTTCAACATTCCGCAAAAAAGAAACGATATTGAAAGATATAACGTCGCTGACTTTTTTATCCCGCGTAGTTTTTTCAGCTTTTGTGGGCATAGCGGTCGCGCATCCGTTGGTGTTACTTTACTTTCATGAAAGCATTGAGGTAAATATGGATGAAGTAGCGCACGCAAAAGTAGACAGTCTCGAAAATGTTTATCAACTGCAGAAAAAAAGTTACCAGTTAGCTACTGATACCATCGATAAAAACTTAAAGGAAATTGGTGATACGATACATACACAGGAAGGTATTCTTCATGATGAAATAAAGGGAGTAGTAAGAAATGATGATCGCACTACCGGCAGAGCAGGCGAAGGCCCGACTTTTAAATACGATACCGCATATTTAAGCCGCCTATATAACGATCTCGCACAAACGAAGATTTCAAACGAACAAAAAAAGGCTGAAAATAAAATCTCGGTCGCGAAGTTGGATTCGGCAAGATTATCAAAAATTAACCGGCTTACTTTTAGCCGCGATTATCTCGAAAGAGAAAAAGCACTGCAGCGGCTTAACGAATCAAACAGCATCATTAAAATCACGACCTGGTTCTTAATTATGTTTTTTATTTTAGTAGACATATTGCCGGTAACGTGGAAAGGCCTTACCAGTAAGGGACCGTACGATGAATACTTATATGAAGTGGAATTAACCATTAGAAATCAGGTTATGGCAAACGTTATAAATTCTGAAACAAAATTAGAGATGCATAAAAATGATAAGGAATATGAATTATCTGCACACCGGAATTCACTAAATTCGGAGACGGTTTAAAGAGGCCTTTACAATTTTTTAAATAAACCCAGGAAGTAATCCTGGAAAAAATAATTTACTGAATGAAAAATTTTTATATTGCTGCCCTGTTATTTTTATCATTTTCAAATTCTTTCTCTCAGGAAAATAAAATTAAAACCACTTCTGGTAACCCGATTTTCAAGGGTTGGTATGCGGACCCAGAAGCTATAGTTTTCAATAAGAATTATTGGATTTATCCCACTTATTCAGCTCCTTATAATGAGCAGGTTTTTTTCGATGCCTTTTCTTCTCCTGACCTTGTTCATTGGACCAAACATGAAAAGGTACTTGATACACTTAACGTAAAGTGGGCGAAGCGAGCTGTGTGGGCGCCCGCAATTATAAAAAAGGGCGCTCATTATTTTTTGTTTTTTGGTGCAAACGATATTCAAAATAACGAGGAGTCAGGCGGAATAGGCGTCGCCATATCCGACAGGCCTGAAGGGCCGTTCAAGGATTATTTAGGCAAGCCGTTGATCAACAAATTTCACAATGGAGCCCAGCCAATTGATCAGTTTGTTTTTAAGGATAAAGATGGAAAGTATTATATTATCTACGGCGGTTGGAAGCACTGTAACATTGCCAGGCTAAACGATGATTTTACAGGAATTATTCCGCTTGAAGACGGAACACTTTTTAAAGAGATAACGCCCGACAATTATGTAGAAGGCCCTGATATGTTTATTCGCAATAAAAAATACTATTTTATGTGGAGTGAGGGCGGTTGGGGTGGCCCAAATTATTCGGTTGCATATGCAATGGCAGATTCTCCGTTTGGGCCGTTTAAAAGAGTTGGTAAAATTTTGCAACAGGATTCCAGCGTAGCGACCGGAGCTGGTCACAATTCAGTTATTCATAACCCGGCAAATGACAGTTGGTACATCGTTTACCATCGCCGTCCGCTGGGCGAGAAAGAAGCAAACCATAGAGTTACCTGTATCGATAAAATGTACTTCGATAAAGACGGTTACATAAAACCGGTTAAAATAACTTTTAAGGGAGTGACCGCCAATTATTTAAAATAATTATTCTTTCATGTAATTCACAATTCGCCATCGTTCTGATAAGCATCACTTGTAGCTTTCGCCTTCTTTAAAAAGAAACACTAAAATTCTAATTGGATCTTTTACCGGCATGGTTTTTATGCCATTTACGTTAAGAAAAAGGAGATATCATGAAAAATAAAATTCTATCCATAGCTGTTTTAATATTATTCTTTTCATCAAAAAGTTTCTCTCAAACAACTAAAGCTATTCCGTCCGGAAGCGACACCACCAGTACTTCACGGCATAATGATTTGAATAACCGAAAGATTTACAGGGCAACAAATGGGACGAAGAAAAGCCAGGTTTCTAATGCCGGTTCCGCCACCACCTACTCTCCCGGCGCAAGTTCACAGGTAAAAACTTCCGTACATCCTGCAAAAAAATCCACCAAAAAAAGAATGTATAGAGATACACGGTTAGGAAGCAGCGAGAAAAAATACGATACTTATAAGAAAAATGATTATGGCGCAGGCTCGGTTACAACGCATCCAAAAAATTAAATATTTTGATATTTAATTTACACCCGTTGTAAATTTTTTTCAATAGAATTTTTCTCTAAAACAAGCATTCTTTCCAACATTGGAAAATTACCCTGATATATGAGACGATATCATCGCGTTTGAAATGAATTATTACCTACGTGGCTATAATAAGCAATGGAATTTTTGTGACGAAAATAAATGTTATTGATCTTTTGAATTCTTTGCGATTCGAGGTTATTCAACAAATCTCTTTTCTCCCAAATAGTTAGGTTATCATAATCATTGAGTACCAACTGAACCTGGAAGTTGTTCTCATCGTTTACCCTTTGTATCTCCTCTTCTCTTTGAAAAAATGCCTGGTTTTTATTTACGTGCTCATCACTATACTTAGCCGATTGATAATTATAATCATGATCGTTAGGATGATCATTATAATACCCGTTTGAATTCTTCTCGTAAAAATCCCTGTTATCATTTTGCGCGAATGCACCCGAAATTATCGCGGAGCAAAAGATGATTGATATAATTTTTTTCATGATCAATTATTTTATGGTTTACAACCGATTGACTGCAAAAAATTAGCCCGGTTTCACAACACCTTGTTAATTAGAATCTATCATTTTATTGATTGATAACGGTTACGAGTAAACGCTGAATTACTTATTTTCTGAAGAAGTCTTTTTTACTTCTCTAAAGCCAATTCTGATGACATTCTGTATTAACATTTAATTGTTAAGCTTTTATGTACAGACATCGTCATATCAACATGCAATCACAATTAAAAACAAAATCATGAAAAAAATTATTACCCTATTATTCTTTGCCGGATTTATTAGTTCTGCGTTTGCACAATCGAATCGTGGCCGGCAAGGAAGGGACCAATCTACAGGAAATCAATATCAATCTTCGCAGGGAAGCAATACCCCAGGTTACTCAAGAAATTCCGGCGGCAATAATTCAAACGGACCTATGAATGATGGATACAGCCAAAACAGTAGTCGTTCAAATAACGGCGGTTACAACCAAAGTAATGGTAACAATAATGGGAACATTTACAACCGGGAAGAAAGCCGTAATAACAGGAATGACTATGGATATAACAACCGCGGCGAAAATGGTTACAGGGGCGAAATGAGAGGCAATGACTACAATCGCAGACATGATTATAACGAAAGAAGGTATGATGGTCATTCTTATCGCAACAGAAGAGAATTATATTATCACAGCAGGTTTCACAGGTATGATAGATAAGGATAAGTAAAATAGGCCCTACAATTGTGGGGCCTATTTTACTTATTTTGACAACAATAACAATAATTATTTTTTGCCCAATGCCTCACGGTTTCATTCATGGCATATCAATCAATTAAAGCCAGGTGTAAGCCAATAATTATTGAAACAATTTCATTTTGTTAGTGCATTCTTATTTTAAAAAAAAAGTTTAAAGCGCTAAATTTAATTGCGCTCCCTCCCAGCCTATTATTGCGGCCTTCCTTGTTGTTCCCCACATATAACCTCCAAACATTCCGGAAGACTGAATAACGCGATGACATGGAATTAAGAAGGCGACAGGATTACTCCCAATAGCACTCCCAACTGCTCTTGAAGCATTTGGACTTTCGATATCCTGTGCAATTTTTCCATAGGTTGATAATTTTCCGAAGGGAATTTTCAATAAAGATTCCCAAACCTTCAATTGAAAATCTGTTCCTTTTAAATGTAATTTTATTTCGGAAAGTTTACTCCAGTCATTTTGAAAAATGAACAAGGCATGTTGCTGAATTAAATCCAGTTTTTTAACAAAGTTTGCGTTTGGAAATTTCAGTCTCAATTTCTCTAGGGCTTTTCCTTCATGTTCCTCAAATGCCATATAGCAAACTCCTTTTTGGGTTGCTGCAATTATTAGGTTTCCAAAAGGGCTTTCCGCAAAACTGTAATTAATGACCAGGCTTTTGGCGCCATTTTTATATTCGCCTGGCGTCATGCCTTCTATATTTATAAATAGATCGTGTAACCGGCTTGACCCTGACAAGCCAGTTTCAAAAGCTGCATCAGAGACGGACAACGTGCTATCATCCCTGAGCAATTTTTTTGCATATTCAATGCTGGTGTATTGCAAAAACTTTTTTGGACTGGTGCCCGCCCATTCGGTAAACAGCCGCTGAAAATGAAATGGACTTAAATGAACCTTTTCCGCCACCTCATCCAAATTTGGTTGCTGCTTGAAATTATTTTGAATGTAATCGATCGCTTCCGCAATTCTGTTATAATTGATAAATTCCCGGGTATTCATCTTAATAAATTTTATGTTGCAAATGTCCTATCAATTTCATTCCCAGAAAATCCGAATCTTGCTCAACATTTTTCTATTTTTTTTGGACAATTAAATGTTATCGCGAAAACACTGTTTTTGTTTGCGGCCCGGGGCGAAGAATTTTTCCCATCAGGAACTGGAAAATCACCAAAAGAACAAGTATTTATGCCTTTAATTTATACGATCATAGATATTTTTAAAATAAAGAAGGCAGACTGTGCAATTTTTAACCGAGAATTAAGTTATAAACACATCCGCTCTCATGAAAAAATTTTAAATCCATATTGCCATGACGACTTTCTACGTAATTTTTACCATCGCCTTCGCTGTTGCATTCTTTTTCAGGTTAGTTCCTTATATTTTTCAGAATGAAAAAAAAGAAAAGCAAAATCTTTGCTTACGCCTTAGCGAAGAAGGAACCGCGAACAACCTGGTTTTTTGCAGCCAGGAAATTTTCCATAACATGGTAATCGGTTTTGACGGAATTCATCGCAAAATTATGATGCTTGAAAAATCGGAAAACGACTATAATTGCTCGGTAATTAACCTGGATGAAGTGCAAAATTGCGAACTAATTACTAATTGTGGTGATCATCAAAAAGAAGAAAGAAATAATAGCCAGGCTGAAAAAGATCTGCAGGCTATCGAGCTTCATTTTGAATTTAAGAATCACGCACAACCTGCATCTATTATTTTCTACGATAGTTTAAGAAATTCTAAAAGAGAACTACTATTATTACAAGCAAAAGCGGAATACTGGAGCGAAATGTTCTCAAAAATGATAACAAGGCAGGTGAGAGTAAGAGCCTGATTTTATCTATTAATATACGCTATTTACTTTTTTAATATAGTATTTCAAAGCCAGGTTAACGCCTGGCTTTTTCTGTAACAGTACCAAAAGAAAATAATTTTCATTTACCCTTTAAACGAGCTCGGCGCTGTTACCACTGCTCATTTTATTATCGTTATCTTCGAGGCAAATAATCAAATCAATATTATGTCGCAACAAAAAAAACAATTCGGGGTTTGGCTAGATTCTCACCATGCAATAATAATTGGAAGAACATCATCTGAAGACGCTAAAGATTTTGCAGTTTTAGGGCACGCAGGAAATGCAGGTGCTGAACCTAATTCCAGTGAAAAGAATGAACACAATGAAGAAAAGACATTACAACACAAATTCTTTAAAGAAATTTTGGCTCTCATGCAAAATGCCGAAGAGGTTCACCTCACGGGTACAGGAACATCGCAGGAACAATTAATGCATTACATGGCAGAAACCCCGCAATTTAAAAATACACTCGTTGAAGAGAGCACCTCAAATAAAATGAGTGATGAAAACCTCGTTAAGTACATTTCAGAAAAATTTATTTAAGCATTTAAAAAATACTAAAAGCTGCTTCAAAAATCGAAGCAGCTTTTTTTATTAAATCGAATGGTGAAATTGTCCGTTACAAGGTAGGTTTGACAACGCTTTCGGCTATAGAAAATATATTGATTTTGCCAGAAGAGAGATAGAGTTTCTAACAATTTGTTCTAAATAAATAATTTCTTTTATAAATAATGATATTAATTTTCTAATTTTAGTGCTGAAAAACTAACCTGCTAATAAATACAATTTCCTCAAAGAATCTGTACTTTTTTTCAAAGCACCTCTGAACAAATATTTTTTTGAACCTGATCTTTATTTCTAGAGATTGAGTTATCCACACCTGTTATAGTATTTTTTGGATTGTAATTATTTTGTTATTCATAATTCTAAATAAAAAGTGTATGCGTCAGTTCAGGTCGATTAGCCGTATTTGTAGCGGTATCAGCGCGATTATATTTTTGATGGCCTTGTGCCCAAAACTTCTGTTGGCCCAGCAAGTTAAAGTAAGTGATTTTGTATTATTTGGCGGGTCCGGCGGTGTGGAACTTTCATCTGCAACTACTATAACGGGCGGCTCTATAGGTAGTTTTAGCTATGTAAAAACAAACGGCAATTCTACTTTAAATTCAAATATTTATAGTGGCGGAACCGTGCAGTTAAGCAACAGTAATGTAATAAGCGGAAAAATTACAGCCGCAAACAAACAAGGTGCAACAGGAAACATTTTGACCATCGGATCTTCGGCAAACATCGGGGGAAATATTGATGTTAATGGAAATATTGTCATCGGCGGAGGAAAGGTTTCCGGAAAAGTTACGCATCCATTGGGCACCACCTATTCCGGCCCCGCACCGCTTGGAGGAAATATCGTAGGCACGCCAACATTGCCGGTATTCCCAGCGCTTCCGGTAACAACAGATTTTAAATTAACTGGGAAAACAGGCATCAATTCATCTAAAGTTATTACTCCCGGAGCGTATGGCGATATCACTTTGAGTGGAAAAAAAACACTTACTTTTTCAGGACCAGGTGTATATATATTTAATTCTATAAAAAATTCTGGCAGTCCAAATAGTTTTGTTTTTGATTTTACCAATGCTTCCGGTACTTTTCAAATATATATTTATAATGATGCCAGCCTTGATAA
>JBBRSV010000128.1:0-13287 GCA_038245055.1 Chitinophagales bacterium
AGCTCAGTAAAGATTTAAAAGTAAAAGTGATATTATTCTTTCTTTTTACTAAAAAGAAAAAATAACAGAACAAGTTCACAACGATGTTCAGTAAAGAAATATAAGTAGTAAAAAAATAAAAAAATATTTATGTCATCAGAAAAATCCCGTTTAGCAGAACAATACTCCAATAAAAAAAACTGGCTCAAATGGGGTCCTTATCTAAGCGAAAGGCAATGGGGTACAGTAAGAGAAGACTATAGTGAGCATGGTAGTGCATGGGATTTTTTCCCACACGATCATGCCCGTAGCCGTGTATATCGCTGGGGCGAAGATGGTATTGCCGGTATAAGTGATGATAAACAGCGGCTTTGTTTTTCTGTTGCATTGTGGAATGGTAATGACGCTATTTTGAAGGAACGCATGTTTGGCCTTACTGGCCCGCAGGGTAATCATGGCGAAGATTGTAAAGAGCTTTATTATTATCTGGATAATACGCCTACACACAGCTACATGAGGCACCTGTATAAATATCCACAGGCGGCTTACCCGTACGAGGATTTATTGCAGACCAATGCCAATCGCAGTAAAGAAGAAGTGGAGTACGAATTAATTGATACCGGTATTTTTAATGAGAATAAATATTTTGATGTATTTACAGAATATGCCAAGGCAGATGATGAAGACATACTGATAAAAATAACGGTACACAACCGAGCAGGTGAAGATGCACGGGTGAACGTGTTGCCTCAATTATGGTTTAGAAACTTGTGGCACTTTGGGTTGATGCAAAACAAGCCTGTTATTAATGAATTAGAAAATAAGGGTGATTTTTCTTCTGTAAAACTACAGCACGAAGAGTTGGGCACTTACTATTATTATTTTCAAAATACTGATCATGTTTTGTTTACTGAAAATGAAAATAACAATCAGCAACTCTGGAATACACCTAACGAAACGCCTTATGTAAAAGACCTTTTTCATACCGCCGTTATCAGCAATGATTTTGATTCATACGATAAACAGAAAGGCACAAAATTTTCTCCGGTTTACCAGCAAACTGTAAAGGCAAACAGCAGCATCGAAATCAAAATACGATTGAGTAAAGAAAAATTTACAAAGAACCCTTTACTAAAGTCTTTCGATAAAATATTTGATGATAATAAAGCGGAAGCCAATGAGTTTTATACTTCTATAGCTGCTGCAAAAGCTACAGCAGATGAAATAGCAATTCAGCGGCAGGCTTTTGCCGGCATGCTTTGGAGCAAACAATATTATAACATTGATATTCCGCTTTGGCTCAATGGCGATGAAGGGCAACCTGCGCCACCCGAAAGCAGGAAGAGTGGCCGTAACAGTCAATGGCACACGCTCAACAACGAAGATATTATTTCCATGCCCGATAAATGGGAATATCCCTGGTATGCCGCATGGGATCTGGCTTTTCATTGCATTCCATTGGCAATGGTAGATGCTGAATTTGCCAAAAGCCAATTGTTATTATTTTTAAGAGAATGGTATATGCACCCCAACGGTCAAATGCCTGCATACGAATGGGCTTTTGGTGATGTGAACCCACCCGTACATGCCATGAGTTGTATTAAGGTATATGAAATAGAAAAACAACAAACAGGCAAAGGAGATATTGATTTTTTGAAAAAAACTTTTCATAAACTATGTTTAAATTTTACCTGGTGGGTAAACAGAAAAGACAGTTATGGTAAAAATGTATTTGAAGGTGGATTTTTAGGGCTAGATAATATTGGCGTATTTGACCGCAGTAGTGCCATACCTGGTGGCGGGCATTTAGAGCAGGCAGATGGTACAAGCTGGATGGCCATGTACTGCATCAATATGCTGGAGATGGCAATGGAAATAACAAAATACGACAGCAGTTATGAACCTATGACTACCAAATTTTTTGAACATTTTGCTTTAATTGCTGAAAGCCTTAACCGCATTGGTAAAGACTGGACAGGTGCCTGGGACGAGGAAGAAGGATTTTTCTATGATGTGCTTGCCTTGCCTAATGGCGAATACAAACCACTTAAAGTACGTTCATTAGTTGGGCTAACCACTTTGTTCGCCAGTTTTTGTATCAGCAAAGAAGATACGGATGCATCTCCCGAATTTGTTTTCAGAATGAACTGGTTTAATAACTACCTGAAGAAAAACAAAGACTATTCCATTATTGAAGAAACGATGTATGATAAAACCCTGCTGACACTAATTCCTAAAAACCGGTTACAGAAACTATTGCAGGCTATGTTGGATGAAAATGAATTTTTATCCGAACACGGTATCAGGGCATTGTCAAAAAGGCACCAGCATGGCTACAGCCTTGAAATAGAAGGTGAGCAATTTGGTTTAAAATATGAACCTGCAGAAAGCGGCTCGGGTTTATTTGGCGGCAACAGCAACTGGCGTGGCCCGGTGTGGATGCCGATGAATTACATGCTCATTCAGGCGTTAAAAAAATACCATGCCTATTTTGGTGATGAATTGAAAGTTGAATTTCCAACAGGTAGTGGTCAGCTAATGAATCTGAGTGAAGTGTCTATTGAAATATCTAAGCGGTTAGTAAAACTGTTTACAGCAGATGAAGATGGCAACAGGGCCATCAACGGACTTTCACCTAAAATTTACCAGGATGAACATTTTAAAGACCTCGTATTATTCTATGAATATTTTGATGGAGACAATGGCAGGGGAGTAGGTGCAACACATCAAACAGGATGGACTGGCATTGTTGCGGAATTAATTAATGACATTAATAAATAAGACGTAAGTAGTAAGTATTAGGTATCACTGCAAAAAATAACTTCTACTTATCACTTAGAGACTTTGTAAGTAAATTATTTTGGTACAAGCTTAGAAACTATGGTCATCATCGTTGTGAACTTGTTCTGTTCTTCTTTTCTTTTAGTAAAAGAAAAGAAGAATCTCCTTTGTACCGCATACCTTTTTTGAACTTTAATTGTGCAATAGGAAAATATTAAATTAATTTAAATAATTTCTTACCACATAAAACTTAACACTTACTACTTAATACTTATTTCCATGAAATTAAATTTTGAAGAAGCCTCTTCCAAAGAGTACTTATTAACCAACGGTATTGGCGGCTATAGTTCATCAACCATTGCGGGTGCTAATTCTAGGCGTTATCATGGCTTATTGGTGGCTTCTTTTAATCCTCCAACAGACAGGCTGGTAGTGGTTTCTAAAATAGAAGAAACGATTATTGCAGATGGGATGAGTTACGAATTATCTTCTAATCAATATCCCGGTGAGGTACATCCCGAAGGTTATAATTTTATAGAAAATTATAATTGCGATACAAATAAAGTGTTTTTCAAATATAGAGTGGCTGATTACTTACTTCAAAAAACAATTGAAATTGTTGAAAGAGAAAACACGGTTATTATTACCTATACCAACAGGTCTGTACAAGCCTTTGAATTGTTACTAATGCCATTACTTGTCTATAAAGATTACCATGCTTTGTTTTACCAGGACGATCAATTCGATTTTTATAAAGAAGATTTAAAGGAGAATTATTTTAAAGTCTATCCAAAATACCAGGCGCATCCGCTATTTATAAAATTTTCCAAAGGAAACTGGGCATCCGAACATGACTGGTATAAAAAAATCCAATACAAACAGGAAGAAGCACGTGGTTTTGATTTTGAAGAAGATGCCATCAGTATAGGTAAAGTGAAAGTTTCGTTGGCACCAAAAGAAACCATGCAGCTTATTTTTTCAACAGATGAAATCAAAAAAATAAAAAAGAAAGCTGTTAAAAAAGTTGTTGATAAAAATGATTATCCGGCTTTCATAAATGATCTGATAAAAAGCAGCCGCCAGTTTGTGGTAGATAGAAAAAGCACGGGCGGTAGCACCATCATTGCAGGCTACCATTGGTTTACCGATTGGGGAAGAGATACAATGATTGCCTTACGTGGCATCAGCATTGCTACCGGAAAAAAAGAGGAAGCAAAGAGTATTTTAAAAACTTTTTTATCTGTCCTGAGTGAAGGCATGTTGCCCAACCGCTTTCCCGATTATACTGGTGAAGAACCAGAATACAATACAATTGATGCCACACTGTGGTTATTTGTTGCGTTGTACGAATACCATCAAAAATTTGCCGACAATAAATTAATTAAAGAAGCGCTTCCCCAATTAAAAGAAATAATTGACTGGCATATAAAAGGAACAAGATTCAATATTCAAGTTACACCCGAAGGTTTGTTGTATGGCGGCGAAACTGGCTACCAGCTAACCTGGATGGATGCAAGGGTGGATGGTTTTGTAGTAACACCGCGTATTGGTTGCCCGGTAGAAATAAATGCGCTCTGGTACAATGCGCTCTGCATTTATCAATTTTTTAATAAAGAAATTTTAAAAATACAAAATGAAGAAACAGATAGCCTGATAAAAAGGTGCAATCAGTCTTTTGTGTTTTTTTTCTCCAATAAAAATAATTACCTGAATGATGTGGTAATTCCAGCTGTATATTCTGATGACAGCATTAGACCCAATCAGATTTATGCGATTAGTCTCCCTTTCAGTCCTTTAAATAAAGACTTTCAAAAAAAAGTACTGCAATCAGTATCAGAAAATTTATTAACACCTTTTGGATTAAGAACATTAAATACGGCGGATGCTGAATTTAAACCGGTTTATGAGGGTAATGCATGGAATAGGGATAATGCTTATCACCAGGGTACGGTGTGGCCATTTTTGTGGGGCGAATGGGCTTTAGCGTATTTAAAGCAAAACGATTTTAGCAATAAAGCATGTAAATATATCTGGGAGCAATCGGCATCGTTGCAACATCATTTTTACAGCGAAGGTTGCGCATTTGCCATTGCCGAAATATTCGATGGGCTGCAGCCCTTAACAGGCAAAGGTTGTGTGCAACAGGCGTGGAGTGTTAGTATGTTGCTGGCTGTTTTTTTGAACAAGGATTTTGATTGGTCACTTATTAATGTGAAATGATAAAAGCATTTCAAAAAAACTGGAGGGTATATTTAATTGAAGCATGGGCATTGGGTATGTTCATGGTATCGGCCTGTGCTTTTGTGATTTTGTTTGAGCACCCATATTTTGGAATGCCCGAAATTATACCCTCATCTTTTATACGTCGGGTATTTATTGGGTTAGCTATGGGTATTACTGCTGTATTATTAATATATTCAAAATGGGGCAAACAAAGTGGTGCACACATGAACCCTGCAGTAACATTAGCTAACTATCAGCTTGATAGAATGGTTTTGCAGGATGCTGTTTGGTACATAATTGCTCAGTGTGCCGGAGCAGCTTTTTTTGTATTTCTTTTTAAGTCATTTGCTTTTTCATTTATTGCAGACCCTTCGGTAAATTACATAATTACTGAACCTGGCCATAATGCTGTATGGGTGGCTTTTACAGCAGAACTGCTTTTGTCATTTACTTTATTTATTATTGTACTGCTTGTAAGCAACAGCCGTTTGGCAAAGTTTACCGGTTATATTGCAGGTGCATTGGTTTTTCTTTTTATTGCTTTTGAAGCACCTCTTTCTGGGATGAGCATAAACCCTGCCCGTAGTTTCGGCTCTGCATTGCCGGCACAACACTGGGATAGTTTTTGGTTGTATATTATAGCGCCGGTTACCGGAATGCAATTGGCAGCTTTATTGTACAGAAAGATGTATATGATTTTTAAAAACGAGTGCAGCTCTATGAATGTGTTTATGAGTGGTGATGGAAAATACAATGCGGTTTATAAAGTTCTATGCTGGTATCACAGAAGTAAAGATGTCAAAATTGTAAAGAATAAATAATTGAATAAAATGAAACATATTCTAATTACTGGTGGAACAGGCAACCTCGGGAAAAAGGTTGTAAGTAAATTGCTGGAAAGTGGATACCAGCTTCACCTGGCAACAAGGGAGCAAACCGATTCGTCAAAAGGAAATGTACATCAATACACTACCGAATTAACCAGCCCGCACGATTCTCAATTATTGGTAGAAAAGATTTTGAATAAAACTGATACTATTGCTGCAGGTATTTTTATGGCGGGTGGTTTTGTTGCAGGATCGCTGCCGCAGACTTCAATGGAAGATATTAACAGCATGTTGCAATTAAATTTTGCAACTGCATTCAACAGCGTTATTCCTTTGGTTAGCCATTACCGGAAGGCAGGTGGCGGAAAATTGATTTTTATTGGCGCAAAAGCAGCTAATAACAACAGCACTGCCATAAATAACATGGCCTATTCATTAAGCAAGCAAATGTTATTTAATTTTACAGCGCTGATAAATGAAAGTGAAGCGTCATTTAATATTACGGCACATATTTTAATGCCCGGCACTTTAGATACTGAACTTAACCGAAAGCAAATGCCGGATGCTGATTTTTCCGAATGGACATCTACAGAAAATATTGCCATTGCAATTCAGCAGATTATCACGGGGCAGGAGACAAGGAAAGAGATTGATTTATAGAGTGCTTTATAAAATGCTGCTGGTAAATTTATTGGGTGCTTTTATATTAGTTGCTAAATTAAAATGGCCGTATTTTTTATTGCTTTAAAAATTTGAATCTTATAATGCTTAAAGATCGAAAAAAATTAAAAATGGTTTTGCTTATGCTGTTTGTCTGCTGGCTGATAATTGCTCAGTCATGTATGCGTATGCGCATTTCAGACTCGGAAGCAAATAAGGAATTTGAACAAAAGCATCTAAAAGCAAATTTTTGCTATTTGATCAGTAATGGTATTAAAAGTCACTATGTAAAAATTGGGGATGATAATTTGCCTACTTTATTCTTTATACATGGTTCACCAGGTAGTTGGGATGCATTCAAAATCTATATGCAAGACAGCGAACTGCTGGCTAAGTTTAGAATAATAAGTATTGACAGGCCGGGATTTGGATACAGCAATTTTGGACATGCAGAACATTTACAGGAAAATGCAAAAGTTATTTTTGGAGTTATACAGAAAGAAGCAAATAATATGCCCTTACATCTCATTGGGCATAGCATTGGCGGGCCTATAGTGATGCAGCTGGGACAAGACCATCCGGAAAAGTATTCCTCACTTACAATTTTAGCCGGTTCCATATCGCCTTATGATGAACCAAAAGAAAGATGGCGTTGGTTGATAATGTACACCCCATTTCGTTACCTGATGCCGGGTGCTTTCCTGCCTTCAAACGATGAAATCTATTATTTTAAAAAAGATTTGTACGGTCTTGACAGCAACTATAAAAAACTAACAATGCCTTTTATGTTTATTCATGGCGATGCGGATAAATTTGTGACAGTAAAAAATGTTGCATACGGGCAAAGTAAATTAGCAGGAAATAAGCATGTTGATGCAATAATAATTGCTGGGGCCAATCACTTTATTCCATGGCAACACTTTGACATCATTAAAAAACATTTACTCAGTTTATCAACTAAATAATGGATAATCATTTTACATAAAAAAATGTAAAGCGGTGTTTAATAAATACTAAGAAGTAATTTTTAAAGGTAATTTACAAATACTATGACTTTAATATATCTTTTCAATTTTTATTTTGTAATTGGATTTTTCTTTTCCTTATGGTTCTGTTTTTTTAAAGTAACAAAAATTGATCTGGGAGCTTCTGATGCTTCAGTTTGGTTTAAATTAATTATTATACCAGCGGCCATATTGCTTTGGCCGATAGTATGGCAAAAGCTTTACAATAAAAAATAAAAACCAGGTATAATATGTTTGATTTTATAAGCGGTGACGCCTTTTGCATAAAGTAATTAAAATAGTGGCTGTAACAGGAGGAGATATATATGAAGATCCTTACCTGGATATTGTAAAAAATATTCAGGCGATTAAATCAACGCCGGTAATTCGCCAGTCTAGTGAGTCATCAGCAATATAAGCTGTGCTTTTTTTGAAGACCTGTTAAATAAATTAAGGCAAACACCATAGTGGCAATAGGTAGAAAGAGACATTTAAATCAGCTTGGTAAAAGCATAAAATAAAATTATGAATCACCGGTTAAGAAAGCGGCATTATTATATGTGGTTGATTGTTTCAGTCACATCAATGATCTTAGCATTGATTGCCATTTATAAACGGCTATAAAAATTACCTACCAAAATATGAGTGCAGGATATCAACCTATTTTGTGGAATAAATTTAAAAAGCAATACGACCTTATTTTATGGGGCAGTATTATTTTATACCTACTTGTTTTTGTTGGATATAACACCTTTCGATTTCCGCATCATAGTTTTAATACCGTGTTGATCAGGGCTTTTGGAACGTTGGCTATTATTTTATTACACTGTGTTCTGTTTATAGGGCCACTCTGTAGAATGAGCGATAAGTTTTTACCTATACTTTATAACCGCCGTCACCTTGGCGTTTCACTGTTTATTATTGCAGCAGTACATGGCTTGCTTAGCCTGCTTTGGTTTCATGGTAATTCAAATATAAGTCCATTGCTATCTTTATTTACTGCAAATAAACACTACGGTTCCATTGCTTATTTCCCCTTTCAAACATTGGGTTTTGCAGCATTGATTATATTGGCTGCCATGGCATTTACCAGTCACGATTTTTGGTTGTCTTTTTTAAGCCCAAAATTTTGGAAAGCCATGCACATGCTTGTCTACATAGCATATGCATTGGTAATACTACATGTAGCCTTGGGTATTATTCAGTTTGAAAAAAGCCCTGTGCTGGTTGTTCTATTACTGGCAGGAATATTACTAATTTCTGTAACACATATACTTGCGGCCGTTAAAGAAAACAAAACTGATAACATAAAACCAGGAAATCAGCATGATGACTGGCAATATGTGTGTAATGTAGAAGAGATTGAAGACGGCCTTGCAAAAATGGCTATCATTAATAAAGAACGCATAGCCGTATTTAAGTATGATGGCAAATTAAGTGCTGTACACAATGTTTGCAAGCACCAGATGGGGCCATTGGGCGAGGGGCGTGTGATAGATGGCTGTATTACCTGCCCGTGGCATGGATACCAATACAGGCCCGAAGATGGTTGTGCACCTGCGCCATTCAAAGAAAAGCTGCATACATATCCATTACAATTGACAGGAAGTAAAATCTTTATCAGTACACAAGCCTTACCAGAAGGCACTTTTATTGAACCTACCATTATTCCTTCTTTCAGTGAAAATAAAAATGCAGCTGATAATTATTTTATTGGCTGGAGCGGCAATAATAAAAAATCAGTTTTTTCCACTTCTAAATGGGTAGCCTTCAGCCTTCTTGCATTACTGATTATTACATCTTTCGTTTTAGTAACCCAGCAAAAAGGAGTTTCAACTTTTCAAATAAATTACAACCAGGTAAAAGATATGGAAGGCTGGCTTGAAAATAAACCTGTGCCCATGCTTACCATTATCGACGGCAAGGATGAAAACGGTAACCCACTGTTTAGATCTATCTTATTGGTCGATGCTTTTAAAAAAGGAGCCGGAGAAACAGTGAATAAAGTGTTAGACGGGGCAGAAAAAAAATATGTTCACATCACCGGTTACCTAAGTAATAATTATATTTCTTGCGGAACAGAATCAGACAGCAGCCATGATTGTGCATCCCTTTGCAATCAATGTATTACCGGCACTACACAGTTTCCGCTGATGGAAATTGATAATGGTTTGTATTCTTTTAAGACAGTTACACAGCCATTTGAGTTGCCCAAAATATCAATTTTAAATAAAATTGATACTACTATTAGCGGAGAAATTATTGACCCTAAATGTTATTTTGGCGCCATGAATCCGGGGCAAGGTAAAACCCATTTAAGTTGTGCAGTGCGTTGTATCAGTGGAGGCATTATGCCGGTGGTTAAGTACATGGTATCTGGTAAAGAAAATTACGCAATCCTGGTGGGCGAAAATGGAGAACCTGTAAATAGCCGTATTTTAGATGTTGTTGGTTTGCAATTAAAAATACATGGAAAACTTTCAGTATTAAATAACTGGCAGGTTCTATATATTAAACCGGGAGGAGCTTTTGCAAAATAGCCCAGGTAAATAATTTTAACCATTTCTTATTTTGAAATATTATTTTTCTACTTTAATTGGAAAATCTCTATTCCTATTTGGAAAATAAATCTTTTGCTGCTTTAGTGTGATAAATACATTCTTTTGGGAATTTATGTCCTTACATCTTCAAACTACTTTAGATAAAATAAACGTTTGTTATGCTGTCAATCGTTATTTTGTTTAGAGATAAAAAATATTATACAAAACTAAGAGTCAGACAAAAAAATAAACTGAAATAAAAAAGTGGACTAAACAGGAATTCACAGCTTTTTTTTATTTTTTACTGAAAACGCTGTTGTAAAAAGTCAAAATAAAATTGAAGTAAGGGTTCGTCAAAGGCTTTAAACAGTTGTTCGATGGTTTTCGGTTGGTTTTTGTTGGTACTTTTATGGTTGAGATGACGCATATTATAATTATCTTAACTTACATTTAATCAAAACATCCATCCTTTTTATTTTCCTAAAACACATAAATGAAAAAACTTTTCTTTTGCTGCTTACAATTAGTCAGTATCGGATTTTTATCTGCACAAGAAACAGATAAAAACACAAAATATAATCCAACGGATTTTTATTTGCCATCATTTAATCCATCTGCAGGAAATGTATTTCGTTCGGCAAAAGGTATACCAGGCCCAATGTATTGGCAAAACAAATCCGATTATTTAATACACGCTACCTTAAATGAAAAAGACACAAGCATTGCAGGCGATGTATCCATTACCTACACCAACAACAGTCCGGATCAACTTGACTATCTGTGGCTTCAACTGGATCAAAATATTTTTGAATCATCGTCAAGATCAGTTGCGGCTACAAAATATCCCGGTGACTATTTTGCTGTGATCGGAAAAGTTAATGGTGGTTATCAGATTAAAGATGTAACAATAATCCAGGGTGGAAAAACATATTCCGTTCAACCCATCATCTCCGATACCAGGATGCAGGTTCGTTTACGTACGCCGATGCAACCAAAAGGCGGCAAGATCTCTGTAAAAATAAATTTCAGCTTCAATATACCGCTTGACGGCGCCGGCCGCTTTGGAAGACAGTACACAAAAGAGGGTGTTATTTATCAAATTGCACAATGGTACCCACGCATGTGTGTGTATGATGATGTGGAAGGCTGGAACACGCTTCCATATATGGGCTTGGGAGAATTTTATTGTGATTATGGCGATTATGATTTTTACATTACAGCACCTGCAGAGATGATCGTATACGGATCGGGTGATCTTCAAAATGCTGCCGAAGTATTAACAGCAGCAGAAATAAAAAGGCTTGCAGCAGCTGCGAACAGTGATAAAACTGTTACCATCATTGGTGCAGCTGAAGTGGGTAAAGTTTCCATGCGCCCAACAGCCATAGGAAATCTTACCTGGCATTTTATGTTGAAGAATGCAAGAGATGTTGCCTGGGCTGCCGGCAAAGGAATGATTTGGGATGCTGCCAGGATCAATTTACCATCGGGACGTAAAGCAGTGGCCATGTCATGTTACCCGGCTGAAAGTATGGGCGATACCGGATGGACAAGATCAACTGAATACTTAAAGTCGGCAATAGAGATCTATTCCAAAAACTTTTTTGAATATCCCTGGAATGTTGCCGTGAGCAATGCCGGGTTAACCGGTGGCATGGAATACCCGGGAATGATCTTTAACAGCTACAAAGAATCAAAAGCCCGCTTGTGGTTCCTGGTATCACATGAAATCGGGCATAACTGGTACCCGATGATCGTAGGTTCCAATGAACGGAAATATATGTGGCAGGATGAAGGCTTTAATGTTTACATCAATTATATAGCAAACGATATTTTTAATAAAGGTGAATATCAAACAGATCCTGCCTATTTTGACAAAGGGTTTTTTGCTTCCAGGAATTATGAACAGTTCATGCAATACAAAGATCCGTTGATGACTGTTTCAGACGCTATGGATGAAGAACAACACTATCAATACTATGGCAAAACTGCCTATGGCCTTAATCTATTGAGAACAGTAGTAGTTGGCAAAGAACGCTTTGATTATGCTTTCAGAAAATATACTGAAGCCTGGGCCTTTAAACATCCTACACCCTACGATTTTTTTCACTGCATCAATAATGCTGCAGGTGAAGACCTGAACTGGTTCTGGAAAGAATGGTTTTTTACAACGTGGAAATTAGACCAGGCTGTAACTGTTGTAAACTATGTTGACAATGATCCATCCAAAGGCGCTTTAATCAGCATTGATAATAAGGGTGGAATGATCTTACCGGCAATCGTAAAAATTGTCCAAAGTAATGGCGAAACAGCAACCATACAATTACCTGCAGAAATATGGCAGCGAAGCGGTACCTGGACTTTTAAATATCCTTCAAAAAATAAGATCGACAAAGTAATTCTAGACCCCGAAAATGTATTACCGGACATGGACAGAAAAAATAATGTATGGAGTGCTGGAAAACCTTAAGTATAAAGTTGGTTTTTATGCTTTGTTAATTAAGAAGCGGGATATTTATGAACACTTAATCTCAGCAGTAAATCTGTCTCAATCTTTAATTCCAGGTTGACCGTTTATTAACCAGCTTTGTAATAAGATAAAAATTCTCATTTTTAAGTAAGTTCAGCAACCGGCGAACGGATTACTGATCGCTGCCTGCGCCAATGCTCAACGTTAGCGGTGATTATCGAAACTCCACGTTTTGAAAGTCAATACAATCATTATTCCTAAATATAATGGTATGACCAAGTTTGAAAAATTAATGTTAATAAACGCTCACCCGGTAAAATTCTGGTTAAACAATGCCGGGGGACTTATTGGAATTTATTTTCTATGGCATCATGATTTAATCAAAGCGATTTTAACAGGAGGACTTTTCATATTTGGTGGAACATTTTTAACTGTAAAAGTTTTCAGTTTTAATGCAGATGACATTTCGAAAACTTATTTAGGTAAATTATTTCTCCTGTGTTCATCGAAACCTGGTTTTATCATTTATATGCTATCTCATATTCTAATCCCAATTTCTTCATGGTTTAATAATGTTTTTGGCATGATATCAGGGTTGTTCATGTTTATTTTTGGGACGCTCATTGTATCGCTGCGCAAAACATAATTGACAACTCAGTAAGAGTCGAGTAGAGCAAGGGCTACCAAAATAGCAGCCCTCACCCTCTCACAGAACCGTACGTGAACCTCTCGATTCATACGGCTCTTACGGGTTGAAGATTTATTTCTACTTAAGGAGTGTAGCCATATTGCCAATGCACAAA
>JBBRSV010000129.1:0-13110 GCA_038245055.1 Chitinophagales bacterium
CCGACCAACAAGCCAAGATAAGCAAACAAAATAAAATATTTTCGCTTTAATGAAAAAGCCAACACAGATCTGAGTATTTTTAACATGGGTTGTTTTTTTGCTTCAATTATTCATTGCCTGGTAAATCAATAATGCATTGGAGGCAATAATTCTTTCTCCTGCGTCTACGTGCCCCGTTATATAGGTCTTATCAGCGTTGGTGCTAAGGATTTTTACCGGAATTACTTTTACGTCCGAGGGGCTTTTGTACACCAATATGAAATATTCACTTTGGTCAAAAATCAACGCGCTTGATGGAACACATAAAGCATCATTACCTTTTTGATTGATGACATTCACGCTGGCAAACATTTCAGGCTTTAATGCGTAGTCATCATTGGCCAATACAACTCTTATTTTCATTACTTTATTGGTAGGGTCCAGCACGTTTAAAACCTGGTCAACCTTACCTTTAAAAATTCTGCCCGGGTATGAAAGCGTTGTTACCTCAGCAGCTTCCCCCACGTGCACCTGCGTTATGTTTGACTCGTATACGGTCGCAATAACCCAAATATTCTTAAGGTCAGAAATGGTAAATAAATTACTATTATTATCATTTCTAATAGCCATGTTGTTATTCACCTGCTTTTCAACGATAAAGCCGCTTATGGGTGCCTTAGCTATAAATTCTCCCTGCGTATTTCCGCCATTAAATTGCAAAACCTGGCGGGAGCGATTATATTGAGCCTGCGATTGTTTATAAAGCTGCTGTGCATTGAGGTAATCTTTTTCTGACATGAGGCCGCTTTTATACATATCATTTGCGGCATCCATATTTTTTTGTGCAATGAGCTCGTTCGTTTTCGAAGTAATAAGATCACTTCCATAGCCGGCCATTTCACCACTTTTAATAATGCCAAGCCTTTGGCCTTTCTGCACAAAATCACCCAACTGCGCGGTTACGCCTGTAATGACACCGCTAACCATTGGAAATATTCTACTTACTTTCTCTTCATTAAACGAAACCTTCCCGGTTAATTTCAATGAATTGACAACAGGGCAATCCATTACGCTATCAATAGTGAGTGTTTTTAGCAGCGAATCAGCTATCACGTACTTTAGTTTTGCTTCTTCAGGTTTTGGATCCTTGCAGGCAGACAAGCCAATGATCACCGCCAGAAAAAATGAAATTGATAAAAGATTTTTATGCATTTTATTGAATATTATTAATTGGAAAATTGTATTGAATTGGTTTGTATTAGGGATTAAATAAAATTTTACCTGTTGAAAAATTGAGCTGTTCCAATGCACTTATTTTATTATACCTGAGTTGATTCAATTGTAAAACGTTTTGTTTATACGAGTCATAAAAATCCAGGAACTCCAGCATGGTTATATTTTTCTTTTGAAAATTTGTGGTTACTTCGTTTATAAGACGCCTGTTATCCGCATCAAAATTTGGATCAAAGCTTGCCAATAATTTTTCCGATCTCAGTGCAGTTACGTAGTTAGTGGTGACATCATTTTTCACTTTCTCCATACCACTTTCATAGCTCACTTTACTTTGTTCCAATTGTATTTTCGCATTTTTGATGTTTCCCTGGTTGCGATTAAAAAACGGTAAGGGGATGCCGATGCCAATAGCATTATAATTGTTTACATAGCTGCCAAGCCTGTCATAGCTTGCACCAACAGTGATGTCCGGCTTGGCAAATGCCTTTTGAAGTGTAAGATTATTATTGTTATAAACTATTGTTGCGCCCAATACTTTAAGATCCGGCCGATTTGCAATTGCGCTGTCTAATAATTCCTTGTAATTCAATCTTGAAATAAATTGACCGCTTATTATTGCTGTATCCGCAACAGGAACCAGGTAGGTTTCCACAGTACTTCTCAATAGTAATTTTAACTCACTTTGAATATTGTCGATGTTTGTTTGCAGGCCGTCATACTCTGCCTGAAGTGTGTATAGTTGGGACTTAATCCTGATTGCATCCACCGGCGCCATATATCCCTTTCGTACCTGCTCCTCAAAGGCCGGAACTAGCTTTTGCAACGAAGAAATTTCAAGATCGTATAACTTTGAAGACCGCTCTAAAAAATAAATATTATAGAAATCATTTCTTAAAACAAATCGAAGCGTTCTCAGCAAATCATAAAACTGAAATTGCGCGATATCAATTCCCGACCTGGCCAGGTTAATTGCTTTGTTTCTCTTTCCGGCCAATCTTATCAATTGTGAAACCTGTATATTTTCTTCCGGCTCGAAAAAATTATGCGTTAGAGTATTATAAAATGCATTGGAAAAATCAAACTCAGGATTATCCCAAAGCCTGGCCGTTATAACAGTGGCTTTTGCTGAATCAATGGAATATTTCTGGGCTATTAACGATAGATTTTTCGTCAAAAAAGAATCCTCTGCCTGCTGCAAGGTAATAGCCATTGAATCTTCCCTGCCATTCAAATTAGCGCCTTGCGGCCGCGCCCATTGAATTAATAAAAGGAATATGGCGGTTAAATAAAACTTTGCCATCGGCTGATTTTTAGATTAAAAAAATGTATGAAATATGTGATACAATGAATGCTTCACATCAAAACGATCGTAATAAAAAAAAGGAATTTAGGTCAGCAAACCTTAGGCGGTGGAGGATTGATTTCTTTAATAAACTGGAAGGCATACTTATCCGAATAATCCACGAATTGCCTTTTGATCGTTTGAGGAGAAAAAGATATGTTGATAGGTTCTATTTTCTGAAAAACCAGCTCAAATTGCTTTTGCATTTGCCATTCTTTCTGTTGCCTGTTCTTAGTCTCAGGAATTGCATTATCATATTTCAAAACATCTTCTACAATGAACTCTACATAAGTATCTATATAATTAAAATTCTCTGCATTTTGAGCGTAGGAAGGCATTTGCGCATTGGGTGAATCGATGCTCATATTCAAAATCTGTATGGCAACAACGAATGCAAAAAACTTGTAAATATTATTTTGAAAATGACGTATCACAAAAATTAAAAAAGCAATATTAGACGACTTAGTGTTAAAACGGTTATAATTAAGTTAAAGCACAACTCGCGAACGGCAAGTGGCCTCTAACCCAATTTGATTTAAAAACTGAATTAATGCAAAAATATTGTAAGGATGTTTAGTTTAATAATTTTTTATTGAGAACGGATTTTATCCGTACTTTAAAAAAATCTCCAAAAATTATTTTTACAACTGCTTTAAACAAAATGTAAATAAAATTTTAAATGGATTATCCCTGCCAGCTTCAAATGTATCTAAAGCAAAAAAAAGAGAAATTTAAATAAGCGGGCATCTCAAAATGAAATCAAATTAATTTGTTGTTGCTCCAGCCCCATTTCAAAAATTCGGGGAAAGCTTTTCCCCATGTAACAACATCGTGTTTTCCATCTTGCAATTCCAGGTAACGAATGTCCTTTACAGGATCATATCCCTTTTTTACCAACTCATCTATAAGTGACAAAGTATCATCAATAGAGTCGATGATTCCATTGTTATTTCTATCTGCCGTTTCATCTTTTGTTCCTGTTTCAAAAAAGAATTTTAACCACGGATAATAGCCACCATTTCTTATTTGAGAATGCATGATGCGGTCGTCGTTTTCATTAAATAAAGGATCATCCTGACCAACACTGCGCCACCAAAGTGATCCGCTAAAAATACCGGCAAAATTAAATTCTTCCGGATGGTTCCATACAATGTCCAGCGCGCTTAATCCACCCATCGAAAATCCGCAAAATGATTTTTTACTGAAGTTCGGTGCTTCATAACTTTCCCTGATAAAAGGGAGTAATTCTTCAAAAATAAAACGGGTATAAAGCGCTGATTTATTACCACGCCCTTTATAGTCCAAAAATTTTGCTGTTCCATATTCATTTCGCCTGTCGATGCCACAACTTATACCGACGCAAAATATAGGCTCAATAATATTACGTTCATACAGGTCAGAAAATATGCTTCCAAAATCCATTACTGGAAGGTCCTGGCCATCATTTATCAACAATAGATTCATTGAACCGGCAGCCAAAGTAAATGAAGGATAATAGATATTTAATGAAACACCTCTTTCTAAAAACGAAGAAGGCAGTATGTGTGTTTCAGTGGTTATTACCGGCGGTTTTTCCGTTTGCATATTTGGTCAAAAATAAAGCAAAATAAATTTCAACTGCAAATTCGTACCGATGCAAGTAAATTGATCAAAAACCTGGTACAAGAATTAAACAAACCGTAAAGCATATAACATAAAATAGTTATGTAAAAACCAGTTCTTGTTCTGAATATTTAATTTACTAAATTGAGGTTATTAATTATTAACGCCCGCTTGGGCAGCACTTAAAATAAAATTTATAATTCAAAATAAAACTCATGAAAAAAATCGGTATTTTATTCGGTAAAGAAAGAAGTTTTCCTGAGGCTTTTATAGAGCGCGTTAACAATAAAAATATTGACGGAATAACCGCCGAGCCAGTTTACATTGATAAGGTAATGCAAGGCGAAAGCAGTGGCTACGCGGTAATAATTGATCGCATATCGCAAGACATTCCTTTTTACCGGGCTTTTTTAAAAAATGCCGCTTTGTGCGGTACTGCCGTTATCAACAATCCATTTTGGTGGAGCGCCGATGAAAAATTTTTTAATAATTGCCTTGCAACTAAAATTGATGTGCCCGTTCCAAAAACTGTAATCCTTCCATCAAAAACTTTACCTGCAGACACTACAGATGAATCATTTTCAAACCTTGCATACCCATTAGATTGGGAAAGTATTTTTAGCTATATAGGTTTCCCTGCATACATGAAGCCCTTCTCTGGTGGCGGGTGGAAAAATGTATACAAAGTAAATGACCCGCAAGACCTTTTTGACAAGCATTCAGAAACAGGTGAATTAGTAATGATGTTGCAGGAAGAAATTTTCTTTGATGAATATTATCGTTGCTATTGTATCGGCGGTAAACATGTTCATATAATGCCGTACGAGCCGCGTAACCCACATCATTTAAGGTACGTTGCAGATTTTAAACCAGATAAAGGAAGAGTAGAGTTAATGACGGATATTGTTTTAAGAATAAATAAATATCTTGGTTACGATTTCAATACGGTTGAGTTGGCGCTGCGAGACGGAGTGCCCTACGCCATTGACTTTTGCAACCCCGCGCCGGATGCTGAATTGAGGAGCGTAGGAAAAGAAAACTTTGATTGGGTGATAGAAACGGCTGCAAATTTTGCTATCGAAAAAGCACAGAAATTTGAAGAAGGCAAAGATAATTTAACCTGGGGCGACTATGTAACGAGAAGTGCTGATGAAAAAAAATTGTATTAATTGACAATGAATAATGGATTATCGATAATGGATAATTACTCATAATTCTTAACTCATAATTCATAACTTATAATCATAACTTATAATTCATAATTCTCAAATCTTAACTAACAATATGGCTGGCATTTCTTATAAGCATTTTACCCTTGGTATAGAAGAAGAATACATGGTGATCGATCCTGTTACGCGCGAGCTTAAAAGCCATGAGCAGAAAATTGTGCAGGAAGGTGAGAAAGTGATTAAAGATAAAGTGAAGGCTGAAATGCACCAGGCTGTCGTAGAAGTTGGAACAGATATTTGTCAAAATATAGACGAGGCATATGTAGATGTAGCAACGCTTCGCAAAACAATAAGCAGCATTGCTGATAGCCTTGGCTTATGGGTGGGCGCTGCAGGTACGCACCCTTTCAGCCATTGGGAAAGTCAATTAATAACTGATCACGCGCGGTATAGTGAAATTGTAAAGGAATTACAGGAAGCCGCGCGGAGCAATCTCATTTTTGGATTGCACGTACATGTGGGTATGGAAACAAGGGAACTAGCGATTCACATTGCCAATTCTGCACGTTATTTTTTACCCCACATTTATGCGCTCAGCACTAATTCGCCCTTTTGGGAAGGAAGGCAAACCGGCTATAAATCTTTTCGCACAAAAGTATTTGATAAGTTTCCACGCACGGGCATACCCGATTTTTTCGACAGCATTGAAGCCTATGATAATTATATAAAGCTTTTGGTAAAAACTAATTGCATAGACAATGCTAAAAAAATATGGTGGGATCTTCGGGTGCATCCCTTTTTTAATACAGTTGAGTTTAGGATTTGCGATGTGCCGATGACAGTGCAGGAAACCATAACTATCGCTGCGTTGTTCCAGGGAATATGTGCTAAGTTGTACAAGTTGCGTATGCAAAATCTAAATTTCATTATTTATCCGAGGGCCTTAATTAACGAAAATAAATGGCGTGCGGGCCGTTACGGTATAGAAGGTAGCATGATTGATTTTGGCAAAGAAATAGAGGTAAACACGCGTGTGCTTATTTATGAATTGCTGGATTTTATAGATGATGTAACGGGTCCGTTGGGCATACGTAACGCAATAAGTAATGTACACCGCATGCTTGAAGAAGGCACGGGCGCAGACAGGCAATTAAAGGTTTATGAAGAAACAAACAGCCTTCCCGCGGTTGTTGATTATATTCATTCTCAGTTCTTGTCTGGCTTATAAAAAATTACCTTAGCTGATCGGCATACATTGCCCTGCAGCGCTTTATAGTCAGACCTACATTCGTATAAATTGTTTTCATTTTCGAACTTATTCCCTATTTTAAAAAATCGCTTCTTTAAAAATATTTTAAGAAAAGGTATAAGTGCTAAATATTCATTTAGTATTTATTATGTGTCACTGCACTAATTAAAGTAGACGATTATTTTTAATTTCAGCACTTCAGAAAATTTGTAGTTCGGTCTCTACAATTTATTCTTAAAAAATCAGTTATAATGATATTAATACTACCATTTCTTAAATGCTGAATTATTAATTGCTTCGTTATAATAAATGCTTACAACATGCAAAATCAAAAAAAAACAGTCGTAATCATCAATGAGTTTCCTAAAATTATTTATGAAATCAATCCGTTGCTTCATCAGCCAAATGTAGACTTCGTTTTAGATGCCAGCGATTATCCTAAACCATTAGCATTATTAACTGTTGCCTTTCCAGACATTCTCATGCTTAATCTGAACTTATCTAAAAAAACTTCATCCGACGTCGCATGCTCAGAATTACAAAATAACCCTGAAATAAACAGGGCAATGATCACCACAAATGCGCATGTTTATTATATGAGCCTGTGCAGTACCTTTAAAACTGACTACTCTGTTAGTAACCAGATCGACCTGGAACTTTTGCCCCAGGTGGTAGAACGCCAACAATTCAACTAAATTTATCGCAAAGAAAGGAAGCCGGCATATTAAATGTTTCCCGCGTTTTTTTTTCGAAATCTTAAAATAGTAGTAAACTAACGGTCAGGTATAGTCGCAAAATAAACCATCTTCGGATTATTAAAAACCGGCTTAAAAATCTACTGAAGGTTTTATCAACTTAATATTAAATCGAATTAGGTCATTTCTTAAGCCAGCATTTATTTTACAATGGCATGAATAATAAAATATATTAAACCACTCAGGAACGCGGCAACTGGTAAAGTCAACAGCCATGACATGCCAATTTTTGCGATTTCTTTGGAATTTGCGGTCTTATTAACCAGGCCAATACCGTAAATGCTACCAACCGAAACATGAGTTGTAGAAACCGGAACACCTATTTTGCTCGCAAAAATTACCAGGAGGCTTGTAACCATATTTGCCGTAAAACCCTGGCCATGATTAATTGCCGATATTTTTTTGCTCATAGTATCCGCGACGCGACGCGCATTTAAAAGGCCTCCGATAGCCATTGCTGTGGCAAGAATAAAAACATTTACTTCCATTTTAAAAAACTTACATACCAGCAACAATCCCAATAATTTTGGTGTATCATTCAAGCCCCTGGCAAAGCTCATTGCTGAGGCACTTACGTAATGCAGGTTATTAATCAGCGGTTGAAAATTAATGCCCAAAAATTTACCTACATATTGATTTTGACAATTTTCTATTGAATCAATTTTTGGTTGTATAGTTTGAATGGAGGTTGCTGCGTTCCCATGAATGGAAATCAGCGGCACAATCGTGGTTCCCACGCATGCACAAGATTGCTCCGTAATTCCTGCCGCTTTTCTTGCCGTGCTAAAGATTAAATACAACAGCCCGCTCAGTACCACCGCAATGACGGGCCCAAGAATCAATGGAAGAAAAAATGTAGAACCGAGCTTATCAAAATTAACTGCGGTGCCTACCGCCACAACACCTGCACCAACCAAAGCACCAACAAGCCCGTGGGTTGTGGAAATTGGAAAACCAAGCCTGGTTGCAAGCAACACCGTTATACCGGCAGATAAAGCGACTGCCAGCATGAAATCAGCCGATTGAATAATTGTATCTGGAACAAGACCCTTACCCGAGAAATTTTTAATAAGCTGTGCCGCAAAGAAATAGGAGCAAACGGATCCGGCAAAAGTAGCTACCGTAGCTAAAATAAGCGCAGGCTTATACGCGAGGGTTCCACTTCCCCACAAGGTGGCAACACCTTTAAAATTATCATTAGCACCATTTGAATAGGTTACTAATATTACGGCAATAAATAGCAAGATCAGAAGCATTTGATTTATTTTAGGTTTTTACAAATATTGTAAATTTCTTAACATAAGTACGATTTAAAAGTGAATACCGATTGCCTGCTATAGTTTTTATTGTATTGAGGGATTATCCAGCGTAACATTTCCTTTTTTTCAATAAAATATGCTGTGGACGCAGGTTGAATGAAAGCGAAAAAATTTTGGGAAAAAATACGAGTTGTAGGTAAAAAATGAAACCAACTTCTTATAACTCTAATTTTAAAATATTATAAAAAATACGAGATAAAAAGTAATAAACAGTTTTGTTTTGGACACTTTGTTCAACACAGCAATTTTTATATTTTAGCAGCAATATTTATTTTCTTCAACTTACTAATATGACACACGAAAACAATAAAACATTCTTTGCACCGCAACTTTTTATAAACAATGGAATTACAGATATTTCATTTTATGCAAAAGCATTTGGTGCCTCCCAAAACTTATGTTTTACCAACGATGACGGCAGTATTCATGTTGCAGAGCTATCGATAGATGGAGCAATATTTCATTTGCATGAAGTAACAAAATCAAATTTTTTTTCTCCTGATAAACACCAGGGAACAACAGCAATTGTTGGGTTGTTTGTACCGGATGTAAATGTGGTAATGAACCGCGCGATAGAAGCAGGCGCCACCGAAATAACTGCAGCCACTGATTATGAATATGGTTATCGCCAGGGCGAAATTAAAGACCCGTTTGGGCATCATTGGTTGATAGAGAAAAAAATTTGACAATAAAATAATTTTTCATCCGCCAGTTTCCCAATCATAAAAGAGCCAAAATTTCTAAGATGAAATTTTGGCTCTTTCTTTATAAGATTTCTTTTTTTATTTGCCTACATTAACAAGCGATATTTTTATTGACCGCCCATCTGCATAGCATCCTGCGTCCCTGAACCTTTTGTGTTTTTACGTTTGAAAAGGGACATATCCATTTTGCCAAACCGGTAAGAAAAAGTGAGTCTTACTAATTGGGGATTATTCAGACGATAGTAATCCTGGTAAAATATTCCGGGACTTGTTGATATTTGCTCATTACTTCTTGTTCTGAAAATATCACTTATACCAAGAGAAACTGATGCTGCCTGGTTTTTTAGGAATGCTTTTCTTACGGCAAGATCAGCAGACCAGGAAGATTTGATATACCCTTGTGAAGAACTTTGCGCCTGCATTCCCGGAGGGCCCATCATGCCCTGGTTTTGACTAACAGGAAGGTTTGTTTTGCTTTGGTAGTTTCCTGAGAGTTGTATCGTAAAATTCTTCTTGAGCTTAAAGTTATTATTCAGTTTCCCAAACCAACTTACAATGGCATCCTGCGTTCCTGAATTCGGCACATTGCTCGTATTTATTTTAGATTTATATATATTGATATTTGTAGTTATATCCCACCATTTTTTTATATTATTCACTGAAGTTATTTCAGCGCCATAGCTATAGCTTGATTCAGCATTTATATAACTATTTACTAAAAGATTTTGATTGTTGAGACGCTCTGTATCAAGATACCGGGTAATAAGATTGGTGCTGTGCTTATAATAAATGGAGAACAATAAATTGTCGTTATTTTTAAAAGTTTTGCTGTAAGAAAATTCAAGTGAGTTTGTAAATTCCGGAACCAGGTTGGGATTACCTTTTGTGATGTTTAAACTGTCGCTAAAGTCATAATAAGGAATCAATTGAAAGAAATTGGGCCTGTTGATTCTTCTTGAATAATTCATTTGCAACTCCTGGCTTTTCTTAAGTTTTTCACTTAAAAAAACGGAAGGGAATAAACTAACGGGGTATGAATTTTTAAACGATTGGCCTGTATTAGTTAATGCACCATCGTAATTACTTCTCTCTGCACGTAACCCAAGCTGGTAGCCGAAATTTTTTCCAATAGCGCTGGTTATGTCGGTATACGCTGCATATATATTGTCTGTGTTTTTATAATTGTTAGTGAGTGTAGCAATCTTTCTAAGGTCGCCGGGGCTGCTACCGATAAGAATGTCATTATTATTTGTTGTGTTACGAACCTGTAACCTTACGCCTGCCTCTAGTTTTGTAGTTTTTGTAAGCGGGTTTACATAATCACTTTGTAAAGTTAAAAATTGGTTGGTGCCCGTAGAAATTTGTTGCTCAAAAGATCTGCCGACGAAGGACTTATCTGCGAGATAACTATTGGTAACATACATTGAGTTGCTATTATTTTTACCAGAAAAGAAATTGCCGTCAAAGGTTATTTGTTCTCCTTCCTTTACTGAATTATGCACCAAACCGAACTGCACACCATCTGCGTTAAATGTTCTTGACCCTTTAGTACTGCGATCATCATAATTAAAAATATTGTTGTTGTTATCAAGACTGTCCGTAATAATATCAGAATTGGGTTTAAACTGGCCATGCACTTTTATTCCCGCCAGGGAAATGGTAGTTCTGTTACTGATGAAATAATCTAAACCTAACCTTCCGAAGATAAATGCACCAGTCGTTTTATCTATATTTTGTTGGGAAACATGCGTAGGGTTATTACCAAATGTCACGCGGTCTGTAGTGCCTGTTGCCCTGTTACGAATCCCATGTGTAAAAGTAGAAGCGGAAAGATTTATTTTGTTCTGACGTACATTAAAACTTCCACCGCCATTATATCCGCCTTTACTATCTACGCCTGCAGTAAGATTACCGTTGTATCCTGATTTTTTATTCTTTTTCAAAACGATATTCAGTATCCCGGCGTTGCCACCGCTTGCATCATATTTTGCTGAAGGGTTGGTAATCACCTCTACGCTTTGTATCGCATCTGCCGGTATTTGATCCAGGGTTAATGTTGTCGGCCGGCCATCAATATAAATTTGCGGGCTGGCGTTACGAAGTTTCACGTTTCCATCAATATCTACCTGCACTGATGGAACGTTGCGCATTACGTCAACGGCTGTGCCACCTACGCTTACAATATTCTTATCTACATTAAATACTTTTTTATCAATATCCAGTTTCAAGGTAGGCGCACTAGCCGTAATCGTTACACCCTGCAATTGCAGCGCATCGGTTGTCAGCTCAATGTTGCCAAGGTCTTTATCAAATGAAGGCATAGAAGGCGGTGCGCCCGGAGTTGCCTGGCCCGGCTTTCCCATTTTTGCAGGATCAAAAAAAGCGATAGGCATCTGCAATTCCTTAAAGCCAGTTGCCGATATTTTAATTTTTATGCCCATAAGTGGCAGCTCCTCAAAATTAAATTCGCCTGCGCCTGTTGTTACTGCTCCTTTCACTAATACTGCTCTTGGTTTTTTCGTTGCTGAATCAAATTTCGTTTGAAGAACTAATACAGACGCGCCTTCTACAGGTTTACCGGCATTGTCTTTTAATTTTCCGTAGACGTGGCCAAGGTTAGGCATTACCTGGCCGGCCCTGCCATTGCCTGGCATTTGCGCTGAGGTGCCTGCATAGATAAGTAGAATTGTAGTTAGAAATAGTAAATGCTTCATGGTATTTTTTTTATGGTTGCAAACCTACCGCGGCACAAATTAAAAATTCAAAAAATGAGACAAACCCCCGAATTTTGGCGACGAATTATTTCCGACATCAAAATTTGATTTTGGAAAAAAGTGGCAAGATGATCGAATAGCCAAATTAATCGATGCATATTTCGAAGAAAAACTTATTCGTATTTTCGACGAATGAGAACTATTGCCATCACAACAATCTTATTATTATTTTTTTTACCAAATCTTTTTGCGCAAAAAAACCAGGTTTGCATTATCAGAACGTCAATGGGGAATATCACCATTGAATTATTTTCCTCGAAGGCGCCGGTTACAGTAGCCAACTTCTTAAAATATGTTGATGCGCATCTTTATGATGGAAGTTCGTTTTTTCGCACAGTTACCAAAAACAATCAGCCAAAAGATTCCATTAAAATTGAGGTGATCCAGGGTGGCAACGTTGACTCAACGAAAGAGTTTTCGCCAATACCACTTGAAACAACCAAACATACGGGCTTGCACCATAAAGATGGAACATTATCGATGGCGAGAGGAAAGCCTGCTTCTGCCACGTCAAGCTTTTTTATTTGTATTAATGATCAGCCATCTTTAGACTATGGAGGAAAAAGAAATCCTGATGGCCAGGGATTTGCAGCATTTGGCAAGGTTATAAATGGAATGGACGTAGTAAAAAAAATTCAAGAACACGGTCAGCTACAAGGACAATATTTTAAAACTCCAGTGCAAATTATTTCTATTCAAAGGAAATAATAATCGCTATAAATTTTCCATAGCCTGCGTTGAGAAATTCATTCAAAAAATCAAAGCTGCCTTTATGGCTAATTCCTAAATATTATATCCCAGCGTCGTCATATTTTTAATTTATTTTCAAAATAGAAAGGTGTGTTTAATTCAACTTAAAAATCCACCGCCTGTGGCGGTGGTCATGTTCTGCTGGCTCCGCCTTAATTTTGGAGATGTCAAGTAAATATAAGAAGCTATCACATGTAGTATATAAATGCGATTATCATATAGTGTGGACGCCAA
>JBBRSV010000130.1:0-12731 GCA_038245055.1 Chitinophagales bacterium
GTAAGATCCCTTACTTTTAAAACTTTATTTAATCCCGAAGCTGAATGAGTAGCATCTGAAAGGCCTTCGCTGGCATCCGCTAAAATAGCAGATATCGCCTTTTTACGAAATAATTGGTTGGGCATGTTTGGTAAACTTTAATAATCCTGAAAATAAAGAATTATTGTGGATTTACTCCTATTGAATTAGACTGCCTGGGGAAATTATCCTATTCCATCCACCGCCACATCTTTATTAATTTTCTGTATTAATCCCTGCAAAACTTTTCCTGGTCCTGCTTCTGTAAATCGAGTGGCGCCATCGGCGATCATTTGGGTAATACTTTGTGTCCACCTAACGGGAGCGGTTAGCTGCGCAATTAAATTCGCTTTAATTTCATTGGAATTAGTAACTGCTTTTGCTACTACATTTTGATAAATTGGACAAAGTGGTGTATTAAAAACCATTTTCTCTATCGCTTCCGATAGTTCTTCTTTTGCCGGCTGCATCAATGGCGAGTGAAACGCTCCGCCAACCGGAAGAATAATGGTACGTTTCGCACCGGCCTCTTTTAATAAAATACATGCCTCATCGATTCCTTTTATGGAGCCCGAAATTACAATTTGACCGGGGCAGTTATAATTAGCAGGCACAACAATTTCGTTTATTATTGAAGCACATATTTCTTCTACTTTTTCATCACTTAGCCCCAATACTGCAGCCATGGTAGAACGATTTATTTCACAGGCTTTCTGCATCGCTTTTGCTCTTATCGAAACCAGTTGTAACGCATCTTCAAAACGTAAACATCCATTAGCTACCAGGGCGGAAAATTCACCAAGTGAATGGCCTGCAACCATTGCGGGTTGTATCATAGCAAGCGTTTTAAAAGCTACTACCGAATGCAGAAATACGGCCGGTTGTGTTACATTGGTTTGTTTTAATTCTTCAGCAGTTCCAAAAAACATAACATCAGAAATAGGAAAACCAAGAATCTCATCGGCCAGGTCAAATAAAATTTTCGCCTGCTCATCTTCATCATATAAATTTTTCCCCATTCCAATAAATTGCGATCCTTGTCCGGGAAATACAAATGCATGTTTCATTGAATACCTTTTTATTACCTTCTTTTAATAAGATCTGCTTTAATAAGACTAATAAATTCATTTCGCGTTGGCTGCTTTTCAAACTCACCAAAAAATGCGGAAGTGGTTGTCACAGAATTTTGTTTTTGCACGCCGCGCATCATCATACATAAATGCTCAGCTTCTATAACAACGGCCACACCAAGTGGATTTAGCGTGTCTCTGATTGCATCCAAAATTTGCGTAGTTAGCCGCTCCTGTACCTGTAATCTGCGGGCATAAACATCTACAACTCTTGCAATTTTGCTTAGGCCAGTTATCCAGCCATTAGGAATGTAGGCGATGTGAGCCTTGCCAAAAAATGGCAGCATATGATGCTCGCACATGCTATACAATTCAATATCCTTAACGACGATCATTTCACTAATGTCCTCATGAAACTTAGCTGAATTCAAAATCGCTTTTGCATCAAGCCCATATCCTTGTGTGGCATATTGCATTGCTTTAGCAAGTCTTTCGGGAGTTTTAAGCAATCCTTCACGATCAGGATCTTCACCTATCAGTTTGATGGCATCTCTATAAGTTTTTACCAAACCTTCGGTAACATCTTGATCATATTCTTCAATTTTTCTGTAAGCCATTAAATATTTTTTTTAATTTAGTTATGAAGCAGGGTATTCTGCAAAATTCCGGGGCGTTTCGTACAGGCGTATTTGTAAGTCAAATTTTTTATCAATTTTTTCTCTCAGAAGGTCATAAATTAAAATGACAATATTTTCAGCGGTTGGATTTACTTCTGCAAATTCTTTCACGTCAAGGTTCAGGTTTTTATGATCAAACTTTTCAATAACATGCTCGTTGATAATGTTGCTCAACAATTTCATGTCAATCACAAAACCCGTGTCCTCGGCAGGAACTCCGGAAACTTTCACTTCCATTTCATAATTGTGACCATGATAAGATGGATTGTTGCATTTCCCAAAAATGGCATCGTTCCTTTCTTCATCCCACGAAGAATTATGCAACCGATGGGCGGCGTTAAAATGTTCTTTTCTATAAACTGAAACTTTCTTATCCATTACTCAAATAAATTAATAAAAAGAATTATTACCCAAAATACTCAACGTAAATGCGCGGCGTTTCGTAAAGCTTTAATGAATGTAATTCAACTTGTGAAGGGAGGTGCGGCTTCAATTGTTTCCAAATGGCGATTACCAAATTTTCCGTAGAGCACATTTGCCCGTTCAAAAAATCGACATCAACATTCAGATTCTTATGATCCAATTTATCCAAAACAAATTGTTTTATCAGCAGGCTTAAAATTTTCACATCAAATAAAAAACCTGTTTCTTCAACTATTTTCCCCTTTATCGTTACGTATAATTCGTAATTATGTCCATGCCAATTTTCGTTGGCACATTTTCCAAAAACCATCTCATTTTTTTCTTTATCCCATTTAGGATTATATAATTTATGAGCCGCGTTAAAATGTTCTATTCTAGTTAAATACACCATACCAGTTCCAAATATTTTTGCAAAGGTATACATAAACTTAAAATGTGATTCTTAAGTACGAAATTTGCAAAATGAATTTATTGCTGGTGTCTGCAACAGAATTTGAATTAAAACCCTTCTTGCAGGGAAATGAAAAAGTGGATGTACTTATTACCGGCGTTGGAATTCCAAACACGATATATCATCTCACAAAAAAGTTGGCAAAGAAAAATTACGATCTAGTGATACAGGCTGGAATTGCCGGAACTTTTAATGAACAAATACTGAAAGGAAGTGTAGTAATGGTTAAGCAAGATACCTTTGGAGATGTAGGTATGGAAGAGAAAGAAAATTTTAGCACATTGTTTGAAGCCGGGTTTGCTCAGGCGAATGATTTTCCTTTTCGCAATGGTTGGTTGTTGAATGAAAATAAATATTTATCACATCAAAGTCTTCCAATTGTAAATAGTATTACGGTTAACAAAATAACAGATGATGAAAAGCTCATTAAGAGAATGGTTGAAAAATTCAGACCGGATATTGAAAGTATGGAAGGCGCCGCATTTCATTTTGTATGCCTGCATCAAAAAGTAAATTTTTTACAATTACGCAGTATTTCAAACGTGGTGGGCGACAGGGATAAAAGAAACTGGCAAATGAAAGATGCCGTTGAAAATCTTTCGATAGAATTGAAAAAAATACTTAATAATTTTATTTAAATATGGTTTATACACTCGGGTTTTCTCCGTGCCCAAATGATACTTTTATTTTTGATGCATTGGTGAATAATAAGATTGATAGTAATGGATTTAAGTTCGATGTAAGGCTGGAAGATGTAGAAACATTAAATGAGCTCGCAATAAATAACCAACTTGATTTTACAAAAATCAGCTACGGCGTATTACCGCTAATTTTAAAAAACTATAAAGTATTGAATAGCGGAAGTGCTCTGGGAACAGGTGTTGGACCTCTTTTAATTTCGAATAAGCCAACAACTTTTACTGAAGTAGATGATTGCACAATAGCAATTCCTGGGGAAAATACAACGGCGCATATGTTGTTTACCCAGGCATTTCCGGCTGCCAGGAATAAGGTATTTAAAAGATATGATGAGATAGAAAATTTTGTTCTACAATCCGGAGACAAAGCACTTGGGGTTATTATCCATGAAAACAGGTTTACTTATTTTCAAAGAGGCCTGCACAAGATCGTTGACCTTGGTAATTTTTGGGAAGAAAAAACAGGTTACCCGATACCGTTAGGAGGCATCGTTGGGAAGCGATCAATTGACCAGGAAATTCTAAGGCAAGTAGATGCACTTATAAAAAAAAGTATCGAATATTCATTTAAACATTATCCATTAATTACCGAATATGTAAAAATGCATTCGCAGGAAATGGAACCTGAAATAATGAAAAAACATATAGATCTCTATGTAAATGAATATTCTATTGATCTTGGCAGAGCCGGGAAAGATGCGATTCAAAAAGTTCTTTCGGTATGTGAATTAGCTAACGGTGAAATGAAAGACAATTTAAATGAAAAAGAAATATTTGTAGGAGCCTAAAATTGTTTCAAGTTTTTGACAACGAAGCTTTATAAACTTCAATACATCTTTCTCTTGCGGCAGCATGGTCTACTATGGGCTTTGGATAATTAAATTCCAGGAATTCCGGGACCCATTTAGTTATGTATTTTAAATCCTTATCAAATTTTTTTGTTTGCAATTCAGGATTAAATATTCTAAAATAAGGCGCAGCATCACAGCCGCTGCCGGAAACCCATTGCCAGCCTCCATTATTAGCCGCGAGGTCAAAATCAAGTAATTTTTCGGCAAAGTACGCCTCACCCCAACGCCAGTCAATCAGCAAATCTTTACATAAAAAACTACCCGTAATCATTCTTACACGATTGTGCATATAACCCGTTTCATTTAGTTGCCGCATCCCCGCATCTACTATTGGATAACCGGTTTGCCCTTCACACCATTTTTTAAATTCTTCTTCATTATTTCTCCATTTAATATTATCGTATTCAGGCTTAAAGGCTTTGTTGTGGCCTACGTGAGGGAAATGCCATAATATAGACATATAAAACTCCCGCCATATTAATTCATTCAGAAAAGTACTGTTAAGTTCTAATGCTTTTTTTACTACTTCGCGGATACTAACGGTACCAAACCGCAAGTGAATTCCTAATCTTGACGTGCCATCAATTGCGGGAAAATCCCTTGTCTTACTATAATGTTTTATCAATTCATCCGCCGGACTTTTTGAAGGAAATTTTTTATCAGTTTCCTGGAAACCCATTGCTTCCAGCGAAGGAATGCGTTTATTTTTTTGCTTGAAAAAGTTACCGTAATACTTTTTTGTTGGATAAGATTTATCATAAAAAGCCGTGAAAATACTTTTCCACTTTCTGCTGTACGGCGAGTAAACCGTGTAAGGTTTGCCGTCGTCTTTTAATACTTCGTCCTTTTCGAAAATAACCTGGTCTTTATATGATTTAAATGCAATGCTTTTTTCTGCAAGTAAATCTTTAATTATGTTGTCGCGGTTAATTGCATAGGGTTCATAATCGTGATTTGTATAAACTTCTCTTACCTTATAATCGTTTATTATTTTACCAAAAATTTGTTCAGGAGTACCGTAAAATACTTCTAGTGAAGACCCGATTTTCAGCAATTTTTCTTGTATAGAAACTATTGTATCACGAATGAATTCAACGCGACGATCTTTTTTTTCTTCAAGTTTATCCAGGATAATTTTATCAAAAATAAAAATCGGCACCACCGGAAAATTAGTTTTCAATGCATGATACAAACCGGCATTATCATGTAGGCGAAGATCGCGACGAAACCAAAAAATATTTACTTCTTGCATAACTATATTGACAGATATTCAATAACAGAATAGCAGTTAAATAGTTTGAATGATTTGATTATAAAGCTCCCGGGTTATTTTATTGCCGTAATTTTTGTCTTTGAAACACTTTACCCATTTCAAATAATAAATCGAATTGGTAAGAAAAAATTCATCAGCATTTAGCACATCATCTACCGACAAATTCTTTTGAATTATTTCGTATTTTTTTGAATCAAATTTTTCAATCATCCAGCGGCGCATCGTGCCAGCCACGCAGCCTTCAGTAAGAGGCGGTGTCAATATTTTTTCATTCTTAACAATAAAAACATTTGCAACGGCACTATCGCAAATTCTGTCGGAAGTATTTAAGATCAGGCAATCATTCAATTTATTTTTCTTCGCAAATAACCCCGCCAGAACATAGGGCAAATAGTTATTTGATTTTAAATTTGAAAAAGTATCACAGCTTTTCCTGGCATCCGGAAAAATATCAACGATTAATCCGTTTTGATTCAATTCCATTTCATCTGAAAGCTTCCAGCTTTCGATTATGTAATTGGGGTTATTATTTTCAGGATCGAATATGCCTCCTTTGCCGCGAAATATCATGAGGCGAATACGGGCAGTATTTAAGTGATTATTTTTGGTGATCAATTCGCCAATTTTTTTTTCAAGAAAAATGGCATTGAAACTTTTAGGAAATTCAAATTGCAAAAGATTAAGACCGCTGAATAATCTTTCAAAATGATACTCTTTGTTAACGATACGGCCCTCAATTAATTTCATCGTTTCAAAAAGGCCATCTCCATATCGCAACGAACGGTTTCCCGAACTTATTACGGGTGTATTTTCAGTGTAAAACTTATTGTTGTATAAAAAAAAATGCTCAGTCATAAAGTAAATATGATTGAGCAAAAATAGTTGTATGCGCCGGTAATGTGTATTTATTAATCCTGGTCGAGCAATTTGTTTTTCACGGCAAACATTATAAGTCCTGCGGTGCTTTTAGCGCCTGTTTTGGTTTTTAGCTTATCCCTTATTGCCTCTATTGTCCTTGGACTCAACTCAACAGCTTCAGCAATTTCGCGGGTACTTTTTTCTTCACACATTAGCCTCAATACCGTAATTTCTTTGTCAGAAAGTGTGGCATCTTCCTGTTGAAGCTTCACGAAAGAAGGCGTTTTTTGGCGCAGGTTATTAAGCAACGCTTTATTCGTTAATGAATTGAAATAAAATTCCTGTGTGTGACAGGTTTTAATCGCTTCGTAAATTATTTCCGAGTCAGAGGTTTTGGTTAGGTAACTGTTGGCGCCAAGCTCCATTAACTTCGTGATCATACTTTGATCATCCATCATGGTGAGCATGATGATTTTTATGGATGGATACAATTTTTTAATTTCCGGAAGAGTGGTTATTCCATCCATTATTGGCATTTGGATGTCTAATAAAATTACATCGGGTGTAATACCTTTTAATAAATTTAATAGATGTGAGCCATTATCTGCTTCAGCAATTATTTTGATATCTTTTTTGGAAGAAAGAGCCGTTTTTACCCCAGCCCGGTATAACACATGATCATCTGCAATAATCACTTTTATCACTTCCGCATTTTCATTTTCCATTTATAATTTTTAGTTTTTATTCTTATTTTACAAAAGTCCGGCTTTTAAATGGTAAATTTTACAGAATAACTACGGAATTAAAAGTATAGTAATTATACGTATAAATTGAGAATTAAACCCCAAAAAAGAGCCAAATCAGGTAGTAAAACTCCTACAACGCTTCGGGATAATATTTATTGTGGGATGAAAATCTCCATTTTTTCTCTTGAAAGATTTCCTCTAATTATCTGGATAAAAAAAATTAAAGAAGCAAGATAGAAAAAGTCGATAAAAAAGAAAAAACACCGTTTATTACAGTGCTTTTATAAAAATTGCTAGCTTAAACTTTTTATTTTGCCGCTATTTCTTCTTTTGGCTCTTGGGAGCGAATATCGCGAACATCCGCTTGCCTTCAAGTTTTGGCATACTTTCAAGGGTTCCAACTTCTACCAACCTTTCGGCAAATTTCAATAACAATAATTCGCCGCGCTCTTTAAACATAATTGCCCTTCCCTTAAACTGAACATAGGCTTTAACCTTATTACCGTCTTTAAGGAAATTCAACGCGTGCTTTGATTTGAAATCAAAATCATGATCATCTGTATTGGGCGTAAAACGTATTTCTTTCACTTCAGAAACTTTGCTCTTCGCCTTCATCTCCTTTTCTTTCTTCTTCTTTTCGTAGAGAAATTTATTGTAATCTATTACTTTACAAACCGGCGGATCTGCCTGGGGCGAAATTTCGACAAGATCAAGGCCCTGATCGTTTGCTATTTTTTGAGCTTCTGCAATAGGATAAACACCTATTTCGATATTTTCGCCAACCAACCGTACCATCGGTACTTTTATCATGTGATTGGTTCTGTGTTCTTGCTGTTGTTCTTTTCTGAACCTTGGGTTAAATGCCCCTCTGGGCGCTCTTGGTGGAAATGCCATTAATTGATTTTAGTTTATAAATTGTTTTCTTCATTATACTGCAACTAAGTTGCCGGGCTAAATATACTTTTACTTTTTACTTCTTCGCTGATCATTTTTATAAGATCGATAACAGTTTTAGTTCCTTCATCTCCTTTACCCTGCCTCCTTACTGACACCACATTTTCATTCACTTCTTTTTCGCCAATAATTAGCATCAACGGAACTTTAGCTAACTCGGTATCTCTTATTTTCTTTCCTATCTTTTCGCTCCTGTCATCTATTTCTGCGCGAATATCATTATTTTTTAATTCAGTTAAAACATTTTGTGAGTAAGATAAAAATTTATCGCTGATCGGCAAAATTTTCACCTGAACCGGAACGAGCCACATCGGAAACTTACCCGCACAATGTTCTGTAAGGACAGCGATGAATCTTTCCATACTTCCAAAAGGAGCTCTGTGAATCATGACAGGCCTGTGTTTCGCATTGTCTTCCCCAATATACGTTAAATCGAACCGTTCGGGCAAATTATAATCAACCTGGATGGTTCCAAGTTGCCATTTACGGCCAATTGCATCACGCACCATAAAGTCGAGCTTTGGACCATAGAAAGCGGCCTCGCCATATTCAACTACGGTAGTTAATCCTTTTTCTGCAGCAGCCTCAATTATCGATTTTTCTGCAAGGTCCCAGTTTTCATCGCTGCCAATATATTTTGATTTATCCTCTTTATCTCTCAACGATATTTGGGCGGTGTAGTCTTCAAATCCGAGCGATTTAAATACATATAAAACCAGGTCAATTACTTTTTTGAATTCGTCTTTTACCTGTTCTGGCATACAAAACAGGTGAGCGTCATCCTGCGTAAAGCCCCGCACTCTTGTAAGCCCGTGTAACTCGCCCGATTGCTCATAACGGTAAACTGTTCCGAACTCGGCAAGGCGTAAAGGGAGATCTTTGTAACTCCTGGGCGATGATTTATAAATTTCACAATGATGAGGGCAGTTCATGGGTTTCAAAAAAAACTCCTCACCTTCTACCGGTGTTTTTATTGGTTGAAAACTATCCTTCCCATATTTCTCATAGTGCCCGCTGGTAACATACAAACTTTTAGAACCAATATGCGGCGTGATTACCGGAAGGTATCCTGAATCGATTTGAGCTTTTTGTAAGAACTGTTGAAGCCTTTCGCGCAGCATCGCACCTTTCGGCAACCACAAAGGCAATCCGGCACCTACCTTTTCAGAAAAAGTAAAAAGCTCTAATTCCTTGCCCAATTTTCTATGGTCTCTTTTTTTAGCTTCCTCAAGAAAAACAAGATATTCATCCAATTCCTTTTGATTAGGAAAAGTGACTCCGTATATTCTTGTGAGCATTTTATTTCTTTCATCGCCCTTCCAATAAGCTCCGGCAATACCGGTAAGTTTTATGCCTTTTATTAATCCTGTTGAAGGAATATGCGGGCCACGGCATAAGTCGGTAAATTTTCCCTGGGAATATAAAGTAATGTTGCCATCTTCCAATCCGGAAAGGAGATCCAGTTTATACTCATCTCCTTTTTCTTCGAAATATTTTATAGCGTCAGCTTTTGAAATTCCCTTTCTTATAAATGAATTATTTTGTTTTGACAGCTCGTTCATTTTTTTTTCAAGCGTCACGAGATCCGTTTCAGAGATTACATTATCTCCTAAATCTAAATCGTAATAAAATCCTTTTTCTATAGGCGGCCCCACCCAAAACTTAACGCCGGGAAAAGTATCTTCTACGGCTTCGGCCATTAAATGAGCAGACGAATGCCAAAAAGTTGATTTGCCTTTTTCATCATCCCAGGTAAGAAATTTAATGGATGCACCATCATTTATAGGGCGCGAAAGATCCCATACTTCACCATTTACTTCGGCTGCGAGTATTTTTCTTGCGAGGCCCTCACTTATTTTCTTTGCAATGTCCAATGCTGTAGATCCTTTATCGTATTGCCTTACAGCGCCATCGGGGAAAGTAATATTCATAGTTCAATTCACCTCAATAAAAGGATTTTTATATTTTGAATTATTTTGAAAAGGCAAATTTAACGAAGTATTAGACAAAGATGCTATTCATTTGACGGTTAAACTTTTAATTACATATATTTTTGTAACGATGGATGTGGTAGAATCATTGGCAATAACATCAAGGCGTTCTCTCCCTACAAAAGCGTCTTTAAATTCAAATAAACCTTAAAAAAGAGAATGAAAATTTATTACTTCTTTTTATTAATCCTGATTTCTTCTTCTCTTAACGCCCAAAATTTTAACGGCCAGTGGAAAGGTGGTTTTAATGAAACCAGTTATGGTTTTTCAGGATTAGAGGGTAATGATATCGATTACGTTTTAGAAATACAAACTTCGGGCTCCAATGTTTCGGGCTACTCCTATACCTATTTTAATGAAGGGAAAAAAAGATATTATACAATCTGCAAATTAACAGGAACCGTTGATAAAAGTACTGGAGAGATTGTTGTTACCGAAATTGAAAGAGTCAAATTCAATACACCTCCAGGTTTTAGAAATTGTTTTCAAACGCACAAATTGCATTATGTAAAAGACAGCGGTGATGTGGAAACTTTACGGGGAACATGGATGCCGGCTCCAAACCAGGATGGTGATTGTGGATATGGTACAACAACCCTCTCCAGAAGAATTGTAAAAAGCATGCACCTGGCCCTAAAGCCAGTTGAAAAAAAATCAGTAACAGTGCACGCTCCGAAAAAATCAATTGTATCAAAGCCAAAAAGTACATCTCCAAAAATTGTTCATAACAACCCAGCAAAACCTAGTCAGCAATTACCCGCCCCTGTTGTAAAAAAAGATGAGGTCTTAAAAGATATGCCTTCAATTCCTGAATTAAAAAAACCTTCGATACAGAATGAAAACCTTGCAGGTTTTGAACGGCGCAGAAAAGACATTATTAAAACCATACCAATTTTTCAGCAAACATTTAAGGTGGATTTTTATGATAATGGTGAAATAGATGGTGATTCAATAACGGTATTTTATAACGGAAGAATTTTATTATCGCATAAAATGCTAACCACGAAAGCGATTTCTTTAACGCTTTCTTTAGATGATAATGTGAAGGAAAATGTAATTACAATGTATGCTGATAATTTAGGAACTATACCCCCTAATACAGCCCTGATGATTGTTACAGATGGCGATAAAAGATATGAAGTAAGAATTTCTTCGGATACCGAAAAAAGCGGGAGCGTTGTTTTTGTTCACGGAGAGAAATAGAATTTTATTATCAAATTGCTTGGCTAACCTTCCAGGTTTTATAAGCCCACCACATTAATACGAATTGAAAAGGAAATAATCGTATCCACGCCAGCCAGTTTGCAAAACAAAAATCGTTTGTAACGCAACCATGTAGTTGAATTAAATAAACATGCGCCGGGATAAAAAGAATCAATAAGATTATCGTTAGATACATTGCATATTTCCGGGTGGCGCGAATTAGCATTAGTAAAGAACAAATCATTTCCAAAACCCCACTTGCATAATTGATCAATTCTTTAAAAGGCAAATAGGGAGGAATGATGCTTACATACATTGCTGAATGCCAAAAGTGATTACAGCCTGCCGCAAAATAAAAAATACAAAATACAGCAAGGTTTATTTTTTTTAGCAACCTGTAATTATTTTAAAATTTAAAGTTCCAGGTGACCGAAGGAATAATTGGAAACAGAGAAACCTGCTTTGCCTGAACCTGTAATGTTCCATTGTAAGGGCTTCCGGATTGATCAAAATAAATAAAGTATGGATTTTTTCTGTTGTATACATTGTACACACTAAAAACCCACTCGCTTTTTAATCTTTTTAACGGATGTTTATTTGGGAGGTAAGTTGCAGCAAGATCAAGCCGGTGATAGGATGGCAGCCGATACTCATTAATACGGCTATACTCTTGCGTTAGTACGCCATCAAAAATATAAAAGCGCTGCGGCAGCGTTGCGGCGTTACCGGTACCAAATACAAATGTGCCGGAAAGTTTCCATTTTTTTGAGAACTCATAAATGCCAACAACTGAAAGGTCGTGCCGCCGGTCATACTTGGCAAAATATTTTTGGCCAAAGTTCAAACCTGGAAATTTCCGATAAGTCCAGCTAAGCGTATAGCCAATCCAACCGGTTAATTTACCTTTTGTTTTATTGATGAATAATTCGGTTCCATAACTCCAGCCTTTACCAAATGTGAAAAAATTCTCAGTGTCTTCAAGCGTTGCCGGCGTATAACCTTCCTGGTATTCAATTTGATTTTTCAATTGTTTATAATACACTTCTACAGAAGTTTCATAAGTGTTATCCTTTAAATTTTTAAATATACCCAATGCATAAAGCCAACTTTCCTGTGGCTTCACTTTTAACGTGCTTGGCACCCATAAATCAGTAGGCAGCGTGGTTCCTGCATTACTTACCAAATGAATGTATTGAAGGTTTCTGGTAATGGCTGCCTTTATAGACGTTTCATCATTTATAGCGTATCGAATTGTAAACCTTGGTTCAAAACCAAAATAAGAAATTACCGGTTGCCCCTTTTTATAAACGGTGCTATCTATTCTATTACCATTTGCATCAGTTTTATACAATTTATAACTACCAATTTGTTGAAATGCGCTTTCGCGAATTCCTGCATTTATTTTTATTTTATCGCTTACGTCCCAATCGTCTTGTATATAAATTGCCGCTTCATGCGCATATTTTTGCTGGGCATTATTTGGCTTAAACTCAACGGTGTCCTGCTTTCCGCTTACTA
>JBBRSV010000131.1:0-12724 GCA_038245055.1 Chitinophagales bacterium
CCAACTATTCCCAATTTGCAGTTGCGGGAAATCAGCAAACCAGTTTTGACGCAGGTGGTTTAAAATTTTGGCAAAATACCGTAAATGCTGACATCTCAAAAAAATTAGATGTTTTAGAGGGGCTTAACCTTGCAGGTGGCCGTGAATATCGCGTTGATGCCTTTGGTATAAGAAGTGGTGAAGAAGCATCTTATAAGAATTATGATGTGTCGTCCGGTGCCTCAGCAGGTGCGCAAGTGTTTCCCGGTTTTATAAACACACTGGGTGACACAAAAAAAAGAAATTCAAAAGCTGCTTATATCGACCTCGAGCAAGATTTTACAAGGCATCTATTAGTAGAAGGCGCGTTGCGTTTTGAGCACTATAGTGATTTTGGTTCAACCTTAAATTATAAACTTGCGGCACGGTATAAAATTACTGATGACTTTGCAATAAGAGGTTCAATCAATTCCGGGTTTAGAGCTCCTTCAATGCAGCAACGCTTCTTCGCAAAAACAAATACATTGTTTGTATCGCAGGGCGGAAACCTGGTACCAATACAAGCAGGAACTTTTACCAATGATAGTAAACCAGCTCAAATTCTGGGTATACCAAAATTGAAAGAGGAAACCAGTCATAGCTATTCTTTAGGTATAACTGCCAAGCCTTTCAGAAATTTTGAAATAACAGTAGATGCTTACCAGATCGATATTAAAAACAGGATTATCTTAACGAATAATTTTACCGGGGGCTCAGATTCTGCACTAAACGCGCAGCTTAGCGCTGTTGGAGCTAGTACTGCAAATTTCTTTACCAATGCAATTGATACACGCGCAAAAGGATTAGAAACCGTGCTTTCATATAACGCAAAATTCGCCGGCAAGCATTCTTTACGCACAACACTTGCAATGACGTTTATTGATAATGAAGTTAAAAAAGGAGCCGATGGCAAACCAATTATTCACGCTTCTGAAATATTAGTTAACAGCGGTCAATTGGGCAATTATTTTAACCGCGAAGATCAAAGTCGGGTGGAAGTGGCCAATCCAAAAAATAAAATCACCCTTACATTTAATTATAAGTATAGCAAGTTTGGAGTTCTATTGCGCTTCGCACATTTCGGTAAAGTAACTTATCTTGATCCAAGTATCAACCCTGCAAATCCGGCTGCATTTCCTGTAAATGCATTTACCGGGCAAAAGGAAACTTTAGATCAGACTTTTTCTGCAAAAACGGTTACCGATCTTTCATTGTCTTATCAAATAACAAAAGAAGTTGGAGTAACCATTGGAGCAAATAATTTATTTGATGTGTACCAGGACAGGCAGAACCACAGCGGCAATATGAGTAGTGGCCGTTTTGTTTATAGCCGCCGCGTTGAGCAAATGGGATATAACGGTGCTTATTATTTTGCCCGTTTAAAATTTGCATTAAACACAAAGAAGTAATTTTTTTTGACATCATTTTACAACCGGAAAGCAAAAACTTTCCGGTTTTTTTTACCTTACATGGTAAAAGACGAAATGCTTAAAAATGGTAGCTCCTCACAAAAAATAGTGTTTTTACAACGACAGTTTTTTTCAAAACTTTATTAACGGCAATCCTTAAAAACAACAATATCATACATTCGTGTAATAATTATAAGAAATATGCAAAAAGTTTTTTTGATAATAACAGGTTTTCTATTTTCATTTTTTTCCTATGCCCAATCTCCAGAAACCTATACTTCTTCTGAAATTTTTCAACAAATAAAAAAACTTAACGTACTTGCTTCTGTGTTGTATGTCGCGGCTCACCCCGATGATGAAAACAATGCACTGCTTCCCTTTTTTGCAAAAGAAGAATTATATCGAACTGCCTATTTAAGTTTAACAAGAGGAGATGGCGGACAAAATTTAATAGGCGACGAACAAGGAATAGAACTTGGCTTGATACGTACAGAAGAATTACTTGCCGCAAGAAAAGTTGATGGGGCTGAACAATATTTTTCGCGGGCGTATGAATTTGGGTTTAGTAAAAGCGCAGCGGAAGCTTTACGTATTTGGAACAAAGAGAAAATTTTGAGCGATGTTGTTTGGGTTATTCGCAAATTTCAACCTGATGTTATTATTAAAAGATTCCCTCCTGATAAACGCGCCGGGCATGGCCACCATGCTGCGTCTTCCATTTTAGCGCAGGAAGCTTTTGCTGCCGCTGCGGACCCAAAAATGTTTCCAGAACAATTTAAATATGGCGTGAAACCGTGGCAGGCAAAAAGAATTTTATGGAACACTTATAATTTCGGCGGCAATAATACAACAGGTGAAGATCAACTAAAAATTGACATAGGTGGTTATAATCCATTAATTGGAAAAAGCTATGGCGAACTTGGCGGCGAGGCGAGAACGATGCATAAAAGCCAGGGCGAAGGAAGGCCAAGACGCCGGGGTGAATCATTTGAATATTTTTTGACAACTGGCGGAGATGCGCCGAAGAATAATAATTTAATGGATGGTGTCATTACTGATTGGAAAAGAATTCCCGGTGGCGGCCCCGTTGAGGAGATGGTTAATACTATTACCAAAAATTATGACGTTGCCAAACCCTATTTATCCGTTCCGGCATTAGTGCAATTATTCAAAACAATTAAAGCATTACCTGAAGGAAATTGGAGAGATAAAAAATTGGATGAAGTACAACAAATTATTGTTGAATGTAGCGCGCTGTTTGTGGAAGCAACTTCATCGCAATCGCAGGTGGTACAAGGTGGAAGTTTAACCATTAATTTTAATTTGATCAAAAGAGAAAATGTAGATGCGTCATTAAGAAAGGTAAGTATTGGCAATTTTGATTCTGCGTTTACGGCACCGTTAGTAACCAATCAAAATTTTAATCTCAATAAAATAATACCTGTTGCAGACGATGAAAAGATTTCTCAACCTTATTGGCTCGTCTACCCTTTAACGGGAGGGAACTTTGATGTTCGTGATCAAACATTAATTGGCAAGGCCTGGAATGATCCATCTTTTGAAGTTGCCTTCGTTGTTAACATCGATGGTGAAGATTTTATGATTAAAAGGCCTGTTCAGTATAGATATATTGATCCCGTAAAAGGGGACACTTATCAGCCTATTCCTGTGTTACCAAAGATTGAATTACGTTATGCGAAAGACAATTACTTATCTATAAATAATAAACCGCTAACAACTTCTAACCTCGTAAAATTTAATTCTTCAGGTGAGGGAGAAAACATCCATTCTTCCTCAGGTTCTTTGGATATTCATCTTGAACAACAATTTTCAAAGAACTGGACAATGAAAAGTGATTCCAGTTCTGATCCGCTAATATTCAAAAATACTTTTGTTCCCCAAGCAAAAGATTTAAATCTTTCAGAAGAAATATTCGCATCAGTAAAAAAAGGAAATGAGGTATATGATCATTATACGAAAGTGATTTCTTACAATCACATTCCAACGATTACTTATTTTCCAAAGGCTACAACAAATCTCGTAGAATTAGATATTAAGATTGTTGGTAAAAAAATTGGTTATATCGTTGGTGCCGGAGATAAAGTGCCAGAAGCTTTGCAGGCAATGGGATACGAAGTAACTACACTGACTGCGGCTGATATAACTTATGAAAAGCTTAAGCAATATGACGCAATAATTACCGGCATAAGAGCGTACAATTTATTTGAATATTTGAGTGATAAAAACGATGTATTGATGCGCTATGTGAAGAATGGTGGCAATATGATTGTCCAGTATTTGAAGAGCAACCAGGTGGGCGAAAAGAATATAGCCGTTGGCCCCTACCCTTTTAAAATAAGCTCAGGATCACGTGTAACGGAAGAAGATGCCAAAGTAGATTTTTTATTACCGGAAAGCCCAGCCTTAAACTATCCGAATAAAATAACGCAACATGATTTTGATGGCTGGATCCAGGAACGAAGCACTTACCAGGCCGTTACATTAGATCCAAAATATGAAACGCCTTTAAGTATGCATGATACCGGCGAAGAGCCTGCCAACGGAAGCCTTGCGATAGTAAAATACGGTGAGGGAAATTTCGTTTATGCAAGCCTTGTGTTTTTTAGGGAATTGCCTGCGGGCGTTCCGGGAGCTTACAGGCTGATGGCTAATTTAATTGCTTTGCCAAAGAATAAATAAAGAATTTGATTTATAAAAACGAAAGCTGATGATAGAGCAGGAAAAAAAATACTGGGGCAAATGGTACTTTATCGTGCTTGTATTTCTTTTATTTCAAATAATAATATATTACTTTCTTTCCGTTTATTTCAACCGCGGTTAATGATTTAATATCATGAACCCTTATCATTCTTAAATGTCCTAATTGGGCCAGGCTTATGAGTATTATTGACTGGATCGTTCTGATTGTAACGCTTGCTTCCATTATTATTTATGGGGTTTATAAGAGCCGCACATCAAAAGACCTGGACGGATATTTTTTAAGTAACCGCGATATGCCGTGGTATCTTGTACTGTTTAGTATTATGGGAACCCAGGCCAGCGCTATTACATTTTTAAGCGCTCCTGGCCAGGCTTATACTGATGGCATGCGCTTCGTTCAATATTATTTTGGACTACCACTAGCCATGATCGTTATATGTGTGGTTTTCGTCCCGGTTTTTAACAGGCTAAAAGTTTATACCGCGTACGAATTTTTAGAAAATCGTTTTGATCTCAAGACGAGAACGCTCACTTCCCTCCTTTTCCAGGTATCAAGAGGGCTGTCAACAGGCATCAGTATTTATGCTCCTTCCATAATATTAAGTTCATTGCTTGGGTGGAATATATATTTTACGAATGTTATTATGGGCGGCATGCTGATCATCTACACTGTGAGTGGAGGAGCCAGGGCTGTAGCCCACACGCAAAAATTACAGTTGATAATAGTTTTTACAGGAATGTTTCTTGCAGGCTATCTTGTCGTTCATTTTATGCCGGAAAATATTGGATTTATTAAAGCGCTTCACATTGGCGGCAATAACGGGAAAATGAATATTATCACTTCTGGACGAAATGAGCATGGCTTTGATTGGAAGGATAAATATAATATTTGGAGTGGCGTTATTGGTGGTTTTTTCCTGGCGCTTTCGTATTTCGGAACTGATCAAAGCCAGGTGGGAAGGTACCTAACGGCGAAGAATAACCGCCAAAGTAAAATGGGATTGCTGATGAATGGCCTTGTGAAAGTGCCGATGCAATTCCTGATTCTTTTGTTGGGTGTGTTGGTTTTTTCTTTTTACCAGTTTCACAAAGCACCTATTTATTTTAATGCCACACAAGTTGAAAAAGCAAAGCAAACAAATTATAAAAGCGCACTTGTAGCACTTGAAGGAGATTACGCTAAAGTAGCACCAGATGATGCAACCGCAAAAGCAAAAATAAAAACCGAATACAAAACAGTTTTGTCAAGCGCGCTGCCAGCAGAGGACGTAAATGATACCAACTATATTTTCCTGCGGTTCGTAATTGATTATTTACCGCGCGGCCTTATTGGATTATTAATTGCCGTTATTTTTTTATCAGCGTGGGGCAGTATCGCTGCTGCTTTAAATGCACTGGCATCCTGCACTGTAGTTGATATTCATAAAAAATTTTTCAGGAAAAATCTTACGCAAAAGGAAGATTACAGTATTTCCAAATGGTACACTTTTGGCTGGGGCATCTTCAGTATTTTGGTTGCAGAGTTTGCAAGCAACCTTGGCAACAGTCTTATTGAAACAGTAAATATTCTTGGCTCACTCTTTTACGGAGTTATCCTGGGTATTTTTTTAATTGCTTTTTGGTTCAGAAAAATAAAAGCTAATGCAACATTTTATGCTTCTGTGATTGCAGAAGCATTTGTAATTATTATTTACAACGCCAATATTATTTCCTTTTTATGGTTGAATGTTATTGGAGCGCTGCTTGTGATTATGATTGGATTTGTATTGCAGATATTTATGAAAAAGGAGACCAGGATTTCAATTTAAAATGAACAAGAAATTTCATTTTTATCTCGCCGGAAATCAATCATTTATGTTTCATTTTTTGTTAGTAAAATTTGCTTTAAGAAAAGGCACTTCGTAATTAATCTTTCCGGATTTTATTCCCTTTCATGCAGCCATTTCATCAACACAAAAATGCCTGCCAGTATTAACACTGACAGGCATAAAAATTTTTTTATTACCAATAATTTATTTCGCCTTGGCCAATTTAGCGTCGGTAACTTTTTTTAATTTTTCAGTCGCGTGATCTGCTTCACCTAAAGGTTTATTCTTTGCAAAATCAACTAAAATTGGGGCAGCAACAAATATAGAAGAATACGTACCGGTGATAACGCCTATCAGCATTGCAAATGAAAATCCTCTCGTTACCTCGCCGCCGAAAATAAACAAGATCAGTAGTGTTACAAACACAGTCACTGATGTCATGATAGTACGGCTCAATGTATCATTTACTGCCCTGTTAATGATGGTCGGCTTATCGGCTCCTTTCATGTTTCGGCTATATTCCCTGATTCTATCAAAAACGATAACCGTATCATTCATCGAAAATCCGATGACCGTTAGTATCGCTGCGATAAAGTGCTGGTCAATTTCCAATGGAAACGGAACAATATTTTTGAAGAAAGAAAATACTGCCAGGGCCACAAAAACGTCATGTAACAAAGCGACAATAGTTCCTAAAGAATATCTCCAATCGCGGAAACGAAGGAAAATATACAGGATGATGGCTATGATCGCAAACAACGTTGCTTTTATAGCACCATTTCTAAGTTCTTTGGAAATTACGGGCTGCACTACTTGTGAGCTTTGGATATTCTTTTTTACAAAATTCTCTAAGGTAAGGCCAGCCGGCAATTCAGATTTTAATCCCTGGAATAAGCGGGCCTGAACAGTGCTGTCTGCATTTTGAACACCTTCCAAATAAGATGTGGTAATGTTCAAATGTTTGTTATCGCCAACTGTTTTAATTTCAGGATACTCTCCGCCCATTGCATCGCGAAGGCTGTTACGCACATCTTCATTTTTAACGGCTTTATTAAACTCAACTGTATAGCTTCTTCCCCCTTTAAATTCAACGCCGTATTTAAACCCATTAAAAAAAGATCCGATCCCCAACAATAATACCACTACAGAAATACCATAAGCGTATTTCCTGTATTCAATAAATTTAAAGTTAGCATGCTTAAATATTTTTTTGGAAAACCCTGTAAAATATTTGAAGTGCCTTTGTTTGTTTGTCCAAATATCAGTTACTAATCTTGACAATAATATTCCGCAAAATAATGAAAGCGAAATACCGAGCATTTGCGTTGTAGCAAAGCCAAGAACAGGGCCAAGGCCAAAATAAAACAATATAGCCGCCGTTAAAAATACCGTAACGTGAGCATCAATTACCGGAGCTAATGAGCGCCTGTAACCATCATTAACTGCCTGTTGATAATTTTTACCACGCGTGAGTTCTTCCTTAATTCTTTCAAAAATAATTACGTTTGTATCCACTGCCATGCCTATGGTAAGTACCAGGCCTGCAATACCTGCAGCAGTAAGCGAAGCTCCCAATGCACTTAAAATCCCAATGGTAAAGAGCAAGTTTAATACAAGTGCAATATTCGCAATCCAGCCTGCAGTGTTGTAATAAAACAACATCAGTATAAAAATTACAATGAACGAAAGAATAAATGCAATTGCTCCACCATGTACAGCATCAGCGCCTAAAGTAGGGCCAACAATTTGCTCTTGCACAATCTTCGCCGGTGCATCTATTTTACCAATTTTTAAAACGCTGGCAAGATCCTGCGCTTCCTGTACTGTAAAATTTCCGCTGATCTCGGAGTTGCCACCTTCAATTGGTCCATTTACATTTGGTGCGCTATAAACCATATCATCAAGTGAAATAGCGATTGGCCTGTTCACATTATCTGTCGTCATTTTAGCCCAAACCCGGCTGCCGGTTGGCGTCATTTGCATTTTAATTGCGGGGCGGCCATGTTCGTCATAGTCGGCGCTCGCATCTTCCACGCCATCTCCTTCGAGCCTTGCTTTATCGGAAGCTGGTAATGTTTTTACTGCGTATAATTCAAAATACCTTCTTGCACTTTTTTCATCCTTCTGTTCAGGACCATATAAAAACTTAAGATTGGTAGGAAAATTATTTTTTACAACGTCCATGTTAAGATATTGGTTCGCTTTGGCCGTATCTCTTTCCTCTACATTAGCAATTGCTGCAAAATATTGCGGCTTACCACTTTTGTCTTGCTGTGGCCCTATGAAATGGATAACATTAGCCAAGGGGTGTTCGTTGCCAGCCAATTTTGCAGAATCAGCTTTACTTTTAGCAGAATCACTTAAGTTATTTGTAGAATCAACCGTTATGCCACTTAGCGTTTGTGCAAGCGACTTATCCGCATCTTCAATATTCTTTCCTATTTCACCAATATTGTAAACTTCCCAAAACTGCAAATGCGCGGAAGCCTGCAATAATTTTCTAACCCTTACGGCATCTTGCACGCCGGGTAATTCTACGGTGATAATATCTTTATTTTCATCTATGTTGATGCTGGTTTGCGCAACGCCAAACTGATCAATTCTTTTTGATAATATTTTATAAGTTTGATTGATAGCTGACTTTGAAATAGTCGTTAACTGATCCAAAACCTGTTGATCGCTGTCAGTAATTTTAATGGCTTTTCCGGCACCTGCGAATAAAGAGGCGAGGTTGGCTCCGGGATTTTGTTGTTTAAAAACCTGTCCAAATAAAGAAATAAAATCGAGGTCACTTTTGGCTTTCTCTGCATTAGTAGTAGCCAACGCATTAACCAATTGCGGATCTTTTGGATTGTTACTTAAAGATTTAACGACGCCCTCAAGGTCTACATTCAAAGTAACATTCATACCACCTTGAAGGTCAAGCCCGAGATTCAATTCATTTTCCTTACATTTTAGATAAGTGGTTCCCAGCATTGGATATATTTTTACATCCCTGCTGCTATCCAGAAGATGCTGAAACTGAGCTGTTACCAGATTGCCTTTTTCATCAGCATTCACGCCCGGATGAGCCATTCTTACGTTCTTTTCAGCTTTTGCTTTCATTTTAGCTTCGTAACTGTTAACAACCCAGGTGAAGGAAAGCTGGTAAACGGAGATTAGAATAAGCGCAATGGCAAAAAACCACACCAAACCTTTCAGTTTCATATCTTAATTTTTAGAAGTTTGCAAAGATAAGGTTTTGAAGTTAAAATCAGCCATCATTTTGGCCCGCCGGAAATGAGTTTAAAAAAGACTCAAAACTAAATTACCTTTTGATTTTTTTTGCTTTTGATTAATAATTTGAAAATGAAATAATATTCTTGCCCGTTAATTCTTTTAAGTGTTTATTTTAATTCCAGATTGTAGTTCCGCAATTGATTATGAGTGAGATTCATTTCTTTAATCGAAGAAATAAAGTGGCTTAATTAAGGGTTTACACAGAAAACTTTTGCGCTTATTTTAAATTTGAAAATCAACATGAAAAATAAATACTCCTGCTCTTTCAAGCCGCTTTTCTTAATTTTATTTACATCCATTACCTATTTATTTTCATGTTCTTCCAATCGATATATTTATTCAGCTTCGCCGCCCAATAATCCTTATTTTACTCAAAAAGGACAATCTAAATTAACAGGTTATTATTCCTCATCCAGTGAAAATCTTTTGACAAATAAGTATGCCAACGGATTGGACTTACAAGGAGCTTATGCGATTGATAACCATTGGGCATTAACTGCAGCATTCTTCAACAGAAGAGAGAAAGATATATATAATTCCGACATTTATAACAGCCCTTTTGATAGCTCCATAGTTACCTATACAAGAAATTTGTTCGAATTTGGTGGTGGATATTTTATTCCTCTTAATGCAAAAAAGACCATCACTTTTAATTTTTTCGGAGGCATGGGATTCGGAAAATTTTCGTTTGATGATAATGGGTTAGATGGTAATATGACAAATTACAGCCGGTATCATACCAGCAACATTTCAAAATGGTTTTTTCAACCTTCAATCAATTTTATGCCGGGAAGGTATGTGCGTATTTCTTTTACGATAAAATCATCTTATGTACACTATGGAAATATTCGAACCTCTTACAGTGCAACTGAATTGCAATATTTTTCTCTTGATATTATTGCGAACAGAACATTAAATTTTATTGAGCCAGCATGGGACTTTCAATTTGGATTACCTCAATTACCGTGGGTAAAATTAGATTTAGCTGTTTCTGCTGTTTCCGGTCCTCCAATTCATCAGTTGGATGTGCGATCAAACAATACATCAATAGGATTGAGTTTTGATTTTTCGAAAATCGGCAAGGCTAAATAGTTGAAAAATCCTCCGCGTTGTATAATCAAGCAACCATTTATAGCAATACGGATGGTATTATTAACAATGATAAATATGATTATGATGAAATTGGTCTTCCATTTCTGAAAAATGTAGGGCAGGCATTGCATAATTTCGAAGTGACAAGGAAAAGAACTTACCCGCCGGACCTTTCCTCCTTTAAATTAACATATGATAAATAATGTTTTTGTTTTTCAGTACCTCAATCTCTTATTTTTGCAAAAAAAATTAAATAGAGACGATGCAACTTTCCACGAACTTATCGAGATTTAGCGAACCAGAAACTCTAAAAATGGCCAAGCTTGGCCGCGAATTGAGATCGCAGGGAATCGACGTAGTAGATCTAAGCGTAGGAGAACCTGATTTTAATACGCCTGAACATATAAAAGAAGCAGCCAAGAAAGCGATAGACGAAAACTGGAGCCATTATACTCCCGTGCCCGGATATCTTGAATTAAGAGAAGCTATCTGCAGGAAACTTAAGCGTGATAACGATCTCACTTACACGCCACAGCAAATTGTTGTAAGCACTGGTGCAAAACAAAGTATCGCAAATGTAATGCTTAGCATACTTGATGATGATGACGAAATAATTATACCCACACCATATTGGGTTTCCTATTCTGAAATAGCAAGATTAGGAAGAGGAAAGGTTGTTTTTGTAAATACTACTCCCGAAACAGGTTTTAAATTAACGCCCGAACAACTTGAGGCAGCCATAACAGCCAAAACAAAACTTTTTATTTTTTCTTCTCCATGTAATCCTACCGGTGCCGTTTACACGAAGAACGAGCTTGAGGGCCTTGCTAAAGTATTTCAAAAGCACCCGGGTATTTTTATTATAAGTGATGAAATTTACGAGTACATTAATTATGCACATGGCGAAGGTGGTGGACATCAAAGCATTGCTCAATTTGATTATTTAGTGGATCGCATCATAATAGTAAATGGACTTAGTAAAGGATTTGCCATGACCGGATGGCGACTTGGTTATATTGCTGCTCCTCTTGAAATTGCCAAAGCCTGTGAAAAAATTCAAGGGCAATTTACCAGCGGAACAAATTCAATCGCGCAAAGGGCAGCTATAGCAGCGCTGGATTCACCACTTTCAGCAACTTACGAAATGGTGAAAGAATTTAAATTACGGAAGCAACGTGTAATTGAATTGCTAAAAGAAATTCCTGCTTTAAAATTTGTAGAGCCTGATGGTGCTTTTTATATTTTCCCGGAAGTAAAAAGTTATTTCGGGAAAAAAGCTGGTGATGAAACAATTAATAACGCAAGCGATTTATGTATGTATCTTTTAAATACAGCACACGTTTCTACCGTGGCAGGCGATGCCTTTGGTGAACCTTCCTGCATCAGGATTTCTTTTGCGAATAATATGAAAAATATAGAAGAAGGATTAAAGAGAATAAAAAAGGGATTAGAAGATCTTAAATAATGTTTTAACGATCTTCTTTGTTTTATTGAATTTCCTTCTCTTTAGAAACTGAAAGTTTCAAAAACTTTTCATGTAAAATTAGTACCTGCGGTATGAGCATTTCCCGTTCATCATTCACTATAACGTAGTCGCATAGTTGCAGTTTTAATTCTTCGTTCATTTGCTTATTCATCCGGGCGTCCACTTCCTCTGAAGACAACTGATCGCGGTCCATTGCTCTTTGTCTGCGAAGATTTTGGGGTGATTTTACGCCAATGACATAGTCGAGCATTTTATTCGAGCCACTTTCAAAAATCAACGCAGCTTCTTTAATAACATAAGGTGCTTTTTGCAAGTGAAACCATTCAGATGAGTTTTTTAAGGTTGCAGGATGCACTAATGAGTTGAGCAGATTTAATTTCTCATTATTGTTAAAGACTTTGCTCGCAATGAATTCACGGTTAAGCGCTCCGCTATTATATGATTGGGCTCCAAAAGATTCAATAATTGCCTGCTTGAGTTCTTCATCCTCAGCCATCAATTTTTTTGCTGCTTCGTCAGCATAATAAACAGGAATACCAAGTACTTCGAAAATTTGGGCAACGGTACTTTTGCCGCTGCCCATTCCACCTGTTAACCCGATTTTAAGCATAAGGCGATAATAAGCCAGGGATGAAATGACAAAGAAATCTTTATTTAATAGGGGCCGGAGGCTTGTTTATGTTAGCAGTCCATTCCATACTGATAGCACTTTTTTCTATTTTAATGTAGCTGCCTGGATTGATCTCCAACATCATCGTTCCATCATCACTCACTTTATTTACTGTACCATGTATTCCAGCAATAGTTACAATTTTATCTCCTTTTTGCAAATTAGTAAGAAACAGTTTTTGCTGCTTTGCCTTTTTTGCCTGGGGCCTTATCATAAACATCCAAAATACAAGGACCATCAA
>JBBRSV010000132.1:0-12358 GCA_038245055.1 Chitinophagales bacterium
AAACAAGGTCGCTTAACATTGGTGACAATACAGAAATTGATTTGGGCTCCTAGCTGTTTTAAGCTGGTTGGTAAATTAGTTAATTATGTTTTCGAACCGCATTACCCAACTTTTTAATATTGACTTTCCTATTGTTCAGGCAGGAATGGTGTGGGCAAGCGGTTGGCGTTTAGCCAGCGCCGTTAGTAACGCCGGTGCTCTCGGAATACTTGGTGCCGGCAGCATGAATTTGCAAGTACTTGAGGAAAATATTGAAAAATGCAAAGCAGCAACTGACAAACCTTTTGGTGTAAATATCCCTTTACTTTATTCCGGGATTGAAGAACAAATTGAATTAATAATCAGGCACCAGGTAAAGATTGTCGTAACCTCGGCGGGCAACCCATCAACATATACGCAACATTTAAAACAACATGGAATTACGGTGGTACATGTTGTAAGCAGCAGCCGGTTTGCTAAAAAAGCCGAAGCCGCGGGATGTGATGCGATAATTGCAGAGGGCTTTGAGGCGGGCGGACATAATGGAAGAGAAGAAACGACTACTTTGGTTCTGATACCCCTCGTGTGTGATGCCGTAAAGATTCCCGTAATTGCAGCAGGCGGAATTGCAACCGGCCGGCAAATGCTGGCATGTATAATATTAGGCGCTGAAGGTGTACAGATGGGTAGCCGTTTTGTTGCCTCTGAAGAAGCATCGTCTCATAGCAACTTTAAAAATGCAGTTATCGCGGCAAATGAAGGTGATACGATGGTGACTCTAAAGGAACTGACGCCGGTGCGCATGATAAAAAATGATTTCTATGAAAAAATATCGCAGGCACAAAAAGATCACGCTTCCGTTGAACAACTTCAACAGATACTGGGAAGAGGACGGGCCAAAAAAGGAATGTTTGAAGGTGAGCTTTCCGAAGGCGAATTGGAAATAGGCCAGGTGAGTGCGTATTTAAAAGATATAAAACCGGCAGCGAAAATTGTAAGAGATACGTGGCTGGAATTCAACGAGGTATTGAAGAAGCCGCTAAAATAAAATCTTATATTTGTTCGTTTTAAGATATTATTGTCCATTAACCCAATTAAAATGAGTTTTTCTATTGAAAAGCCTGCCTGTAAAAGGGCTGTGATGCTGATATTATTTTTTTCGTTCCTCATACTTTTTATCCCCAATAAAATATTCGCCCAGGTTCCGTCGGAAACCCCGGATTTGCCGATAGATCCTAATGCATTAAAAAATGCTTCTCCGTCGGATCTTCAAAGCCTTTTAAAAGACAATAATCAACAGCAAAAAAAACCGGGCGAAGACATTCATAAGGGTATTTCTGAAGCAAATACCAAAAATGTAATTGCAAGGGATAGCACACAAAAGGATGACTTTAAAAAAAGCGTTTATAGTCCTGAAGCAGTTTATGGCTCTGACCTTTTTCAAAACAATCAAATAGTTGAGCTATCGCAACTTTCTACGCCGCCACTTGATTATCCCATCGGAGTTGGTGACCACATTGTCGTTTCACTTTGGGGTGGTGCTGATTTTGAGGAAAGCTATGTTGTTGCAAGGGATGGTTCCATTTTTCCGCAAGGGCTTGGCAAAATAACTGTGCAGGGATTAACCTTTGATAACGCGCGTAAAATTATTTTCGCACGGTTCAAAAAAGTAATTCCTCCTTCAACTAATATAGCTGTTACAATGGGTGAGCCGAGAACGATTATAGTTCAGGCTTCGGGCGAAGTGCAGAACCCCGGCCCAAAGGTGGTTTCAGCTTTTACCAATGCATTGAATATTGTCGCGCTTGCCGGCGGCATTACGCAATTCGGAAATATGAGAGACATTTATATTTCGCGGAACGGAAAAATAATTGATTCCATTGACGTGTATAAATATTTAACCACGGGAGATTATGGACGGCATTTATACCTGGAAAATAATGACTTCGTCATCGCTCCATTTTATGATAAGAAAGTATTGGCGTCAGGCCAGTTTAAAAGGCCAATGTATTACCAGTTGAAGCAGGGTGAAGGGATGGAGGCATTAATAAAATATTCCGGGGGTTTTACTACTGATGCCTACGAATCTGGTGGTGCCATTATCAGGAACATCAACGAAAAGCAAACGATAAAAAATATCAATTTCAATGCGATAGGTTTGAAAGCAAATGGCATTATTACTGACGAACCTCTTTATGATGGCGATGTAGTGGTGGTTAATCCAATTAATTCGGGGCTGAATAATAAGGTGATTATAAAAGGTGAAGTTGCTTATCCTAATGTATATGAAATAAGAAAAGGAGATCGCTTGTTTGATGTGATTAACAGGGCCGGAGGGATTACTGCAAACTCATACGTGGACAGGGCATATATATATAAAGGTGCGGGAGATTCAACGAATTTAAAATCAGATAAAATAGTTGTTAGTCTTGTTGACCTGAACAAAAATATAAACAGCAGTTATAACATTCCCATTGATCCCAATGATGTTATTGAAGTGTTTAACAGGAATCAATTTTCCGATAAACAGTATGTGACAATAGAAGGCGAAGTGCGTAAGCCGGGTAAGTACCAGAAGTATGGAGACATGTCGTTGAAAGATCTTTTGTATTTTGCAAACGGGCTAAAGGCATCAGCAGAATTTGGCAAAATTGAAGTATCCAGTATCGTAGACGTTGATTCTTCGCAGAGAGGATTGAAGCCGACGAAAACTGTTATCAATACTTATTCCATAACGACGAACCTTGCGTTAGATCCTGTAACTGAAAATGTAAAACTGAAACCATACGACCAGGTTTTTATCAGGAAAAATCCAACTTTTAATTTGCAAAAAAATGTAAATATTGATGGCCGTGTAAAGTATCCCGGAGTCTATCCGAAGCTTGATGATAACGAAAGGCTTTCTTCTTTTATTGAAAGGGCAGGCGGCCTAATGGATAATTCAAATGCTGCCGGCGCAATGTTATATAGGGTACGCAATACAGGGGCAAGAGAGAATACGCTGCAGAAAAACCAGGCAAAATTTTTAAGAGATCCTGCTGGAAAAATAATTGACAGTGTTTTGTCTGATCCTTCTGAGCCGGTAAGTATTGACCTGGAAAAAGCTTTAAAAAACAAGGATTCTAAATATGATTTGGTTTTGCAGGAAGGGGATATTATTTATGTTCCTGAAATCAATCCTATTGTTACAATTACCGGTGCAGTACAATCTCAATTAAAAATTTATTTTGATAAAGAACACACAGGCTTAGGCTATTATATTGATAAGGCTGGTGGCTTTGGAATAAGGCCTTGGCGCAAAAGAATTTATGTTACCTACGCAAGTGGAAGAAGCAGGCGAACTCATAATTTTGGTTTCTTACATTTCTATCCTAAGGTAGCACAGGGAAGCATTGTGGTAGTGCCTGTAAAGCCTGAGGGAAAAAGTATAGGCGAATTTGCTTCGCAGGTTTTTGTTACGGCTTTGCCACTTCTTATTGTATATGCAATCACAAGATTATAAATATTTTTATGACAACCCAGGAATTAATAACAGCAATTTATAACCGGTTAAAAAAGGTAAGCCTTGTTATAATTTCTGTTGCTCTAATAGCTTCCCTGGCGCTGATTTTTTATGCAAAACAAAAGCCTGTTACCTACACTTCAAAGTCGTCAGTATTTCCGTTAACAAGCGGTAATGATAACAACGCCAGTTCCTCTACATTGAGCGCTCTTTTGGGTACGGAATCAACAAAAAATTTTAGTGACGATGCATCTATAAATATAATTGAGCTGGCGCAAAGCCGCACAACAAGAGAAGAAGTTGCCTCCATTCGGGATTCATCAAAAGGAAATAAAACGATTGCGGAACTGCTGTTAGAGGATATCAATAATCATCGTGGCTGGTTCGAATCAAAAGTAATCCCGCCTCCAAATGAATATGCATTGATAACATGGGCTGGGCAAGTTTTGAAAGAAGGCCTCAATGCTTCTCTAAATAAAAATAACATGTTGATACTTTCTTATACAGGCCGTAGCCCGGACTTTGTGAGAACCGTTAGTTATGGATTCATTAACAAAATTTCTCTATTTTATATTCAGCTCAAACAAGAAAAGGCGAAGCGGGATTTTGAATTTGCAACCAGCAAAGTGGATTCACTTAGAAATGTAATGAGCTCAAAGGACAACCAATTAATCGCGATTGATAAAAGAACCTTGTTCACCAATACAAACAAACTTGAATATCGCGTGCCTACGGAAAATTTGATTGCTGATAAACAGATGATCCGGCAACAATATGCGCAGGCAGTTGCTAACCAACAAAACGCAGCGTATAAACTTCAAAAGGCAACGCCTCTTATTAAGTTACTTGATAAACCCGAACCTCCATATGATGTGGAAAATAAGTCCGCAGTGCTTTATGGAACTATTGGATTCTTCGCCGGGCTAATTATTATTTCACTCTTATTTGTAAGTGGATTAATTCTCAAATTTATTCGGCTGGAGTTCAATAAAGCAGTTCTGGGAACAGGTGAATCAGAAAAGACTTCAAAGAATCCAAAAAAATCTGCGGCTTCAGTATCATGATTTTCTAAATAGCCACTTTCCCATTTCTTTAAAAGTTACTTTTTTTCCATACAGTAAAATACCGGTGCGGTAAATTTTTGCTGCAAGCATTGTGGTTAATATAAAACCGGCAATAAGCGAAATCATGGACACGGCTATTTGCCACGCGGGCACACTTCCGGAAGGTATACGCGCCATCATTACTATCGGGGAAGAAAATGGTATCATGCTTCCCCAAACAGAAATCGGAGCATCTGGTTTTCCTGCGGCTGTTGTCATAATAATGAACGACAAAATAATAGGCATTGTAATAGGCAGCATTAATGACTGCGCTTCTTGCGGGTCTTCATTTACTACACTTCCAACGGCTGCAAACAATGAAGCATAAAATAAATATCCTGCCAGAAAATAAAACATAAAGCATGGAATTATCAGGCCCCAATTAGCACCGAGTATTGTATTTTTCGTATTCAAAAAATTCATCGCTGCGGAATTATTCATCGGCCCCATTGAGGTACTAACGGTCTGGGCTGTTTGTAAAGTATCATGAGATATAAAAGAAGTAGCAACGGAAGATAACCCGATAATAAGCACGATCCAGATAAGCAATTGTGTGATGCCAACTGCGGCAATGCCAATAATTTTGCCCATCATTAATTGAAAAGGTTTTACCGAGCTGATGATAACTTCGGCAATCCGATTCATTTTTTCTTCCATAACGCCGCGCATTACGGCAGCTCCATAAATGAACAAGGTCATATAAATTAAAATGCCGCTACCAAAGCCAATTCCGTAGGCCAGGCCTGAATTAGATTGCTCAGTTTTATCGCCTTGTTTTATTACGGTGCTGAATTTATAAAGCTGTTCTTCATCAATTCCGTTGATAGAATCTAACACACTTTTATTGATATTATTTTCCAGGAAAGCCTTATTTCTTATAGCAGAATTTATTTGCTCTTTTATCTTGTCTTCTGCAGTTATACCCAATTGTTTGTCGGAGATAAGGGTGATAGAATCCTTTGATGAGCGATAGTTTTCAGGAATTTTTAAGTAGGCTGAATATCCTTTTTCATTGAAATTATTGGCGTTGACATCCGAAGGAAATTCATACGAAATTATTTTATCACTTTGAAAACTGTTTTTAAAAATGCCGTTATTATCAGCAACTGCAATTTTTTCCTTATCAACACTTTTAATAGAAAAATAAGCAGATGCTGCAAAAAAACCTATAAAAAATAATGGAAGTAAAATGGTAGAAAGAATGAACGTTTTATTTCTCACCCTGGTAAAATATTCTCTCTTAATAACGAGCCAAATCTTATTCATAAAAAATCAGTTAAACATGTAATTGAGAATGCCGAATGTTTTAGTTAACTAAATTCGGATTATACTTTTTCGAATTGCCTTGCAAGCGTTGTGTCTTCAACTTTTTTTATAAATATGTCATTGAGGCTGGGCAAAATTTCGTTGAAAGAAACAATGCTTGCTTTGTTATCTAAAAATTCCTGCAGCACGCTTGCAGGATTATAACCTTCATTAATTTTTACAATAAAATAATTATCCTTTGTACTTTCTATTTCAAAAACATTACTTGCAAAAGGTGCTGGAATTTGATCAAAGCCAACCTTAAAAATATTTTCTTTACTATCGAACTTTACCTGTTTTACCGTTCCATCTAATATTTTTTTTCCTTTGTTTACCAGCACAATGCTATCACATATTTCCTCTACCTGTTCCATTCTGTGTGTACTAAAAATAATGGTGGTTCCTTTTTTCGCAAGCTTAAATATCTCATCCTTTATTAAGTTACTATTTACCGGGTCAAGCCCGCTAAAGGGTTCATCAAGTATAAGAAGTGGTGGCTCGTGCAAAACAGTGATTACAAATTGTAATTTTTGGCTCATGCCTTTACTGAGATCGTCTACCTTTTTATTCCACCAGCTTTGCATTTCAAATCTTACAAACCAATCTTTTATCCTCTTCATCGCCTCTTGCCGATTCATTCCTTTTAGCATGGCGAGATATAAAGCCTGCTCACCAATTTTCATTTTTTTATATAACCCTCTTTCCTCGGGCATGTAACCAATTTTTGGAATATCCTTTACAGGATCAAATTTTTTTCCCTGGAAAATAATGTTACCGCTATCAGGATAAAAAATTCCGGTAATCATTCTTAAGAGCGTTGTTTTTCCTGCACCATTTGGCCCGAGCAATCCGAAAATATTTCCTTCGGGAATGGAAAAACTAATATCATCCACCGCTTTTTGTGTGGCATAATATTTTTTAAGATTTTGTAATTCGAGAATGTCCATTTCTATTTTTTATGCGGATGTTTTATAGCGGAGTCAGCCGTTATTATTTAGCTGCGCTTGCAATAATTATGGTAAATGTATAAAGAACCATTTCGTGATAAAAAATTTTTTTTACAAATGGCAAAGTCAGTTGTTAAGTACCGCCGCAATAACTTTTGCCACTCTTTCTCCATCCATTGCTGCGCTTACTATTCCACCAGCGTAGCCTGCACCTTCACCACAAGGAAATAAATTTTTTATTTGTCGATGATTTAAAAACTCATTATCTCTAGGGATACGTACCGGAGCTGAGGTGCGGCTTTCGGTAGCCACCAGCACCGCTTCATTGGTGAAATATCCACTTAGTCCATTTCTCCCAGGCATTTTTTTACCAAACAATTTTATTGCTTTTTTTAACCGGTTGCTTATAAAAGATGGCAATACATTTTTTAATTCTACGGATTGAATGCCGGGAATATAAGAACATGATGGAAGGTCTGTAGAGAATTTATCTTCTGCAAAATCTACCATCCTTTGTGCCGGAGCTACAAAATTTCCACCACCTGCTGCAAATGCCCGCTCTTCTATTTCCTTCTGAAAATACATCATAATCAAAGGTGAGTCTTTTGATATTTTGCCTGGTAAATCACCATTTGTTTTTATAACATCTTCTATTTCTACTTGTACAACTAAACCACTATTAGCGTAAGGATTATTTCTCTTAGACGGGCTCCAGCCATTTACAACTAATTCTCCATTATTTGTTGAGGCAGGTGCAATAATACCTCCGGGGCACATACAAAACGAAAAAACACCGCGGCCATCAACTTGTTCTACAAGGCTGTAAGAGGCGGGAGGTAGGTAATCATTTTCGCTTGCTTGTAAAGCATTTAAATTAGTACCGCTGCTGTATTGAATATCATTTATTATTCCCTGTGGATGTTCGATTCGGACACCGAGGGCAAAAGGCCTGGCAATTATGGAAAGGTTTTTTTCATGTAACAATATAAATATATCGCGGGCAGAGTGGCCGGTCGCGAGAATAAACTGATCTCCCGGAATTATTTCCCCATCTGCTGTTTTTACAGCATTTAATTCATCTTTAGCTATTACAAAATCAATAACTTTTTTGTCAAATTTAAACTCACCGCCACAATCTAAAATTCGGTTACGCATTGCCGTTATGATCTGTGGAAGTTTGTTAGTACCTATGTGCGGGTGTGCTTCGTAAAGGATGCTTTCTTCCGCGCCAAAATGAACAAAGAGATTTAAAATCCGATCAATATTTCCGCGTTTGGTGCTTCGGGTATATAATTTTCCATCACTGTAAGTTCCGGCACCTCCTTCACCAAAGCAATAATTACTTTCGGGATTTATAATTCCATTTTTATTTAATATCGCCAGGTCTCTGCGGCGTTCTCTTACCTCTTTTCCGCGTTCAATTATTATTGGTTTTATACCAAGTTCAATAAGTTGTAACGCGGCGAACAAACCTGCAGGGCCAGCTCCGATAATCACAACCTTTTTTTGGGAAGCCGATATATTTTTGAAATAAAAATCCGCTGGTTTTCTTTGAATAAATGGCTCATTGATGAAAGCATTCACGATGATGTTTATCCAAACCGTTTTGCTCCTGGCATCAATAGATTTTTTTAGGATTCGAAAGCCATTTATTTCATGGTCTTTTTTGCCGGTTGCTATCGCAATACGTTGTTGTATGATAGCATTATCTGCCGCTTCGTGGGGAAGAATTTTAAGTGAAATCTTTTGTTGCATAAAGGGCCAGGTATCAATCCTGAAAACTTTAAAAAGAGAAATAATAATTGCGCTGGTTAATTACCTAAAATGGAAGATCATCAATAGCGTCCTGGGATGAAGAGGTAAATGTGTCAAGCGGTTCAAGGTGATCATCGTCAGATGAAGCATCATTACCGGCCTGCAAGATCTGTTCAATGCGCCACGCATCAAGATTACTGAAGTATGAAGTGCGCCCTTCCTTCTCCCACTTGCTTCCGCGAATGTTAAAGTATACTTTTATTTCATCGCCAACATTTACACGATCGATAATATTTGTACGATCCTGCACACATTGAAACTTGATATAATTAGTGATTGTTTTACCATTAATATCTTCAGATTTTTCAACCACGAACTCGCGGATTTTGAAAGTTTCGGTGCGTTGTATCGGATTGAATTTCTCTAATAATTTACCAGTCAGCTCGTAGCTCATATTTGCGAATTTATTGTCTAAAGATAGAGTCATTTATTTTAAAATCAACACCTCAATTATGGCGGTTCAAATAATGTTTTACACATTTGAATTTTTCTATTTATAAATATATTTTTCATAAAATAAATTGATCATTTGATGCTCTAAAAAAAAGTAAAATGTCTGAAAGGCAATGCAGGCGTAGTTATAAAAAGTTAATTAAAAAGGTAAAATAATTTTGTAATTTTTTTAAAGTTGGAATACTGTTTTAGTGGTGAAAAAAACAAACAATAAAAAATTTTTTTTTCAACAAATTATTTTGATATTCGCTGTCTACTCGGAAAAAATTTATAAATCAGCATTTATAGACTTTCTAAGTGTTCCCCGAGAAAAAGGTTTTCTAAATCAAAAAAACGGCTTACGGAAAAATGGATAAAGCTTGCGAAACAGTTTGGCAAAATTGTCTCAATATTATAAAAGATATAGTGGAGTGGCAACACTACAAAACCTGGTTCGAGCCCATAAGCCCTGTTCAGCTAAAAGAAAAGATATTAACGATACAAGTTCCAAGTCAATTTTTTTATGAGTATATTGAAGAGCATTACGTGAACCTTCTTGCAAAAACTTTAAAGAGAGAGTTAGGCAAAGATGCAAGGCTTGAATATCGCATCATGGTTGATAGCGGTAATAATAATAACAAACCGTTGATGATGGATATCCCGGGCCAGGGTTATAAATCATATTCAAATAATGAAATGGATTTTCCTTTAGTTATAAACAACCCTGTTAAGAACCCTTTCGTTATTCCGGGCCTTAAAAAAATGCAGATAGATCCGCAATTAAATCCTGTGTATGTATTTGATGCATTTATTGAAGGTGATTGTAATCGTGTTGCAAGGCGTGCGGGAAAAACGGTTGCTGAAAAGCCGGGATCAACATCATTTAATCCACTGGTAATTTATGGCGGCGTTGGTTTGGGGAAAACGCACCTTGCGCAGGCAATTGGTAATGAGGTAAAAAGGCTACATAATAATAAGGTGGTTCTGTATGTGAGTTCTGAAAAGTTTATCAATCAATTTGTCGATCACAGTCGTAACAATGCGATCAACGATTTTATACACTTTTACCAATTGATAGATGTTTTAATAATTGATGATGTTCAATTTTTTAACAGGGCTGAAAAATCTCAGGATGTGTTCTTTGCAATTTTTAATCACTTGCACCAGAGCGGAAAGCAACTAATTCTTACATCTGACAAACCACCAAAGGATTTGGAAGGTGTGCAGGAAAGATTGCTCAGCCGTTTTCGCTGGGGGCTTAGCGCCGATCTTCAAATTCCTGATTACGATACAAAGATTGAAATTCTTGAAAGGAAGATGAAGAATGATGGCCTGGAAATGCCGAAAGAAGTGGTAAAATATATTGCCTATAATATTCAGAATAATATTCGTGAATTGGAAGGAGCGCTGATTTCTCTATTGGCACAATCTTCGCTCAATAAACGGGAAATAGATTTAGAATTGGCCAAGAAAGTTTTGAGAAATTTTATTAAATCATCATCAAAGGAAATAACAATAGATACCATTCAAAAGATGGTGTGTGATTATTTTGACGTGCCTTACGAAAAATTATTACAAAAGACCCGTAAAAGAGAAATTGTTCAGGCGCGGCAGATATCCATGTTTTTAGCAAAAGCATTTACAAAAAATTCTTTAAAAACTATCGGTGAGCATTTTGGGGGAAGGGATCACACGACGGTGATTCATAGCTGCCAAACGGTTAAAGATCTCATGGACACTGATACCTTATTCAAGGAAAGCGTTATTGAGCTTCAGCAAAAAGTACAGCTTGCTGCTATGTAATTTCAATAATCCTAACGGCAGTAAAATCATTAATTATTTATTTTAAATTCTGAATTGCAAATGCTACTTTTGCAACCCTTAATACATGCAGGAGAGGTGCCTGAGTGGCCGAAAGGAACGGTTTGCTAAATCGTCGTACGGGTTAAACTGTACCGTGGGTTCGAATCCCACCCTCTCCGCAAACCTTGGCCTTGTAAGGTATTAAATTCGGGGCGTAGCGTAGCCCGGTTATCGCGCCACATTTGGGATGTGGAGGTCGCAAGTTCGAATCTTGCCGCCCCGACGAAAGGTGTTTCAACAAAAATTAAAAGCTCGTACAACTCAGTGTTTACGGGCTTTTTTGTTTTTAGGCATGTCAAAAAACAGCAAAAAATAACAATTGCGCCGTTACCAATTCGGATACCAGACCCAAAATGATATTTTTGGTAAACGAGTCGCATAACATTATAACAAGTTGCCTCGTAGCCATCATTTAATGCATTTCAATCGGTTGTCCCAGTTGCTTTCAGTGTTGTCCAATAGTGAAGATCCTCAGGATGCATAATAATGGAGAGATTCAGTAAAATTTATGGCACCCACAATAATACCACTGTTTTCATCTACCATGATGGAAGCCTTGCTTCCAAACTCAAATTTTTTACTCTTTCCTTTCGCATAACATTTTACATCAGGCTCATGTAAACTATATATTTTTTGACTATCGCCTCTTTTTTGTGAAAGAATTTTCTGTGCCGTCTTTAAATAAGGCAAATAAATCCTAAGCCTTTACAGTGGCAGCTTTCGGCCTAGCCCAAGCATTAATCATCGAGTAATTGTTTTTATTTTTTTAGCAGCTTTTCTGACTTCCTTTGCATCATTTTTATGTTTTTTAAACCGCTGCTTAAAGCTTAAACCTTTTACTGTTCTGGTGTAAGATTGTCGTAAGTCAATGCATTCTTCACCGGCAATTTTCCAACACTTTTTTATTATCTTTTTATAGTTTTTATCATCGGTAGGATAAGTGATATTTTTCTCCTGGACGATACTGTTCAGGCTTACTTCAGTGCTAACATTATCATCACCATCTCTTCTGTTTACCGGATACTTTCTTTTAAAATAAGTTCGGCCCCAGGTTCTCTGATACGTTTCCGAAAAACAACCAATTCTGTAGCAACACATGGTATCCCTGGAGTAAAAATCTGCATACCGCTGAAATACTGACCGTAACAATTTTCTGCCCATTGTTCTACCAGGTTTTCATCACTAAGATTGCGTAAATATTTTAAAATAAGAAGAGATACCATTAAGCGTTTGGGCTTGGAAGGAGCACCCATTTTAGAGCTATAATGCACCTTATAATAAACCGCTATCAAAAATACTAAATAGTTAAAAATCCTTCCGATAATTTCATCACTTTATCTTTTTGCAAGTGGTAGTTTAGTAAAGCCTCGGTCAAAGTATTTTCAACATCATCAAGACTATGGAATATTATG
>JBBRSV010000133.1:0-12139 GCA_038245055.1 Chitinophagales bacterium
AATTTTCATAGAGACGAAATAACCATTCGAAATAGTGCTCACATCAATATTATCTTAATTTTAATGTTACCACTGCAAACACCACCGACAAAATGGTTACCACCCAAAAGCGAACTGCAATTTTGCTCTCATGGTATCCCAATTTTTGATAATGATGATGCAACGGACTCATTAAAAAAACTCTTTTACCTTCTCCATATTTCTTTTTAGTGTATTTAAAATAACTTACCTGTATCATTACACTTAACAGCTCAACTAAAAACACAAAACAAAATATAGGGATCAACAATTCTTTTCTAACGATAATTGCCAGCGAAGCAATAATGCCACCTAACGCAAGGCTACCAGTATCGCCCATAAAAACCTGTGCCGGATACGCGTTGTACCAAAGAAAGCCTACACAAGCTCCTACGAATGCAGCAATAAAAATTGATACTTCACTTAAATTGGGTATGTACATGATGTTCAGGTATTCTGCAATACGCACATCGCCACTTACAAAAACAAAGACTCCCAATCCCAAACCCATAATTGCACTTACTCCTGTTGCTAAACCATCAAGCCCATCGATAATATTAGCACCGTTGGATACAGCTGTTACAATAAAAATTACAATAAGGATGTACAGGATATAAGTATAATTTTCCCAGCTTTCAGGTAACAGTTTTGCATAATTGAATTCATGGGTTTTTACAAACGGTATCGTTGTAATTGGCGTCTTAACCGTTACAAAACGATGAATTTTTCCATCAATAATTAACGTGTCTTCAACACCTAGCTTATGCTCCCCACGTTGAAGGGTTCCTACAATACCGTTGCTGGTTATTACTTCCCGCTTTACTACTACGTTTTGATTAAAATATAAAGTAGAGCCAATAATAATTCCGAGCATTACCTGGCCGAATATTTTAAATCTTCCTGCAAGTCCATCAGCATCATTTTTTTTATAGGTTTCGCCTTTTGCTTTAGCATTACGCCTTGCTTTTATTTTTAAGTAATCATCAATAAACCCAATAATGCCTAGCCAAACTGTACATAATAACATCAACCTCACATATACTTTATCAAGATTTGCTAATAATAAAGTTGGAATTAATATTCCCGCCAGGATAATTAAACCACCCATTGTAGGCGTACCGGTTTTCATTTTTTCGCCTGCCAAACCCAATTCGCGAATAGATTCTCCTAATTGCTTTTTCTTTAAAATTTTGATGAGGCGTTTACCATAAACCGTAGTGATCAGCAGAGACAAAAGAACTGCCATTAAAATCCGGAAAGTTATAAAATGCAATAGGCCGCTACCCGGAAATTTTATCCCGTTTTTAGTGAACCATTCAAATAATTGATAAAGCATTTACTTTAAAATATTTTTTAAAACTTTCATTTTCCTAATAATTCAAACATTTCCTTTAAGACCATCTTGTCATCAAAATCATGTTTTACTCCGTTTATTTCCTGGTATTTTTCATGGCCTTTTCCTGCTACCAAAACAATGTCCTGTTGCTGAGCAAGGCTAACTGCCGTTTTAATGGCTTCTCTTCTATCGGTAATTGATATATATTTTTTCCTGGCGATAACAGGAACGCCTTTTTCCATCTCTCTTATTATTTCCGCCGGATCTTCGCTTCTTGGATTATCGGAAGTGAAAATTATTTTATCACTGTATTCACTCGCAACTTCAGCCATAATGGGACGCTTTGTTTTATCACGATTACCACCGCATCCTACAACTGTGATGATCTTTTCTTCACCACTCCTTAAATTTTTAATGGTTGCCAACACATTTAATAGTGCATCAGGCGTATGAGCGTAGTCTATTATTCCAATAACTTTCTCTTGCTCTGAAATCATATAATCAAACCTCCCTTCAGCGCCGGTAAGGCTACTGAGCACCTGCAACACAATTTGTTTATCTTCTCCCATGCATACGGCCGCACCATAAACTGCCAAAAGATTATAGGCATTGAAAGTGCCTATCAGCCTGCAATGCACTTCCACATCATTAATCATTAATACCAATCCGGCTAAAGAATTTTCAATTATTTTCCCTTTGAAATCCGCCATCGTTTTCAAACTGTATAAATATTTCTTCGCCTTTGTATTTTGCAACATTACCGCGCCGCGCTTGTCGTCTGCATTGCTGAGAGCAAATGATTTGGATGGTAAAGAATCAAAAAATAATTTTTTTACTTTTATATATTCATCAAAAGTTTTGTGATAATCTAAATGATCATGTGTGATATTGCTAAAAATTCCACCTGAAAATACTAAGCCTGCAATCCTGTTTTGGTGGATTGCGTGCGAACTTACTTCCATAAAAATATGAGTACAGCCATTGGCCACCATTTCTGCAATTAGTTTGTTGAGGCTTATTGCAGCAGGTGTGGTATGGGTCGACGCTAATATTTTTTCGCCGACCTGATTTTGCACAGTGCTTAGTAAACCACATTTATATCCAAGGGTTGAGAATAATTTAAATAATAAAGTAGCAATGGTGGTTTTTCCGTTAGTACCTGTTACACCTACCACCTTAATTTTTTCTGAAAGCTGGCCATAAAAATTGTGAGCCATTACGCCCGCAGCTATATCACTGTTTTCAACAACGGTATATTGAATTTTATCGTTCAAGCTTGCAGGTAAAGTTTCACATATTATTGCCAGGGCTCCCTGTTCTATCGCAGTATCTATAAAGGCGTGCCCATCTATAAGCGTTCCTTTTACAGCGATAAAACAACTGCCCGGCTTCACTTTGCGGGAATCGGTTTCCAAATCATTAACCTCAGTAACAGGCGCACCTACAACAGAAATGATATTTACTTTGTATAATATTTGCTGCAATAATGCCATTAATTCAATTGAAGATTTATTGATTGTCCTTTATGAAAATCTGTGTTTTGTGCTATTGATTGATAAGTAACTTTTCCTTTGCCTTTCGCTTCCACTTTTAATCCCATGTTTTCCAACAGGTACAAGGCATCTTTTAAACCAAGCCCTGTAACATCCGGCACTTTATTAATTGGAGCGTCAATATTATATGCGGTATTTAAATTTGCCTGGTTGTTTAAAAGAGTTGTTGATCTCCAGCTACCTGCAGATGCAGAATCCGTTGAAGGATAACTAAACATATTCAGGATTTTGTCAAGGTCAGTCTTTAAACCATAAAACCTTGACACGCCGCTGTCAACTCCATTATGTATATTATCTAATGATTCGCTGCCGATTTTTTCAGCATAAATTTTATCTGCCACTTCTTTAAACACCGGTCCTGAAACTACACCGCCGTAAGCCAGTTTAGATTCACTTCCGTTTTGTATTACAACTGCTATAGTATATTGTGGATCCTGTGCAGGAAAATATCCCATAAATGCAGACTGGTATATTTTTGCGCCTTTATTGTAACCCCGGTTGTCCATTGCCGTTACTGCTGTGCCGGTTTTACCCGCAAAGCGATAAACATTACTTTCAAGTGCGTGCCCGGTGCCATGTTCACTCTCTACCACTGCTAAAAGACAGTCTTTCAATTTGCCTAATGTTTCATCGCTACAAATTTTTTCCAAAAGTACTTTCGGTTTAAACGATTTAATTTCTACCCCCATTTCATTAATTGAATTAACCAGGTAAGGCTGCATCATTTTACCGTTATTGGCTACTGCGTTATAAAGCATCAACAACTGTAATGGCGTCACCAGTTCTTCATAACCGTGAGCCATAAATGGAAGCGTTGTTTTTGTCCAATACTTGCTTGTGGGCTTTTTTATATAAGGTTTTGCGGCTCCTACAATGTCAATACCCGTGGGTATATCCAAGCGAAGCTGGTGCAGATGATTATAAAATTTTGCAGGTTGGTTGTGATAATATTCATCAGCCATCTTTGCAAAGGCAACATTTGACGAACGGGCAAATGCATCCTTAACAGTTAACAGGCCCACACCTAAATGGGAATCTTTTATTCTGAGTCCGTAGAACGACTTAATCCCACCTTCACAATCCACCATGCTGCTTGTATCAACATACTTGTCTTCGAGCAGCGATATTAATGTAGCAAGTTTAAAAACTGAACCTGGCTCGGTTCTTCTTCCCAATCCATAATTGTAATCTTCAATGTAATCGCCATTGGGTCGCCTTCCAAGGTTGGCTATTGCCTTTATTTTGCCAGTTTTCGTTTCCATTACTATACATGTTCCGTGCAGCGAATTATTTGCAACCATCATTTTCATGAGCGCATTTTCAGAGACATCCTGCATGTATGTATCAATGGTGGTAATAATATCTTTACCATTTTCAGGTTCTATTTCTGCCCCGTCAACGGGAACATATGCTCCGGCCATATAGCGCATGAGCCTGCTTCCGGTTTGTCCTTTCAGCACACTATCATATGATCTTTCAAGTCCAACATTTTTGCTCGTATCGCCACGTGAAAGTCCAATAGTTCTGTTTCCCAATAACACATACGGATTTACCCGGTTGTCTCTTACATCAATAATAAATCCGCTTTTATTGCGGCCCTGCTTTACCAATGGAAAATTCCTTAAGGCCATATATTCTTCAAATGAAATTTTCTTTTTTAATGCATAATATCTATCCTGGTTTTTAAAGGCTGTTACCAAAAGCTTTCTATATCCAGCAACGGATGCATCTTTAAATAAGGCTGCCAAAGAGAGGCTTAAAGAATCAAGGTTAGCATAAAATCTTTTGCCATTTTTTTCCGTTAGACCGTCTGCTCCAAAGTCAACATATACATCAAAAACAGGAATTGAAGTGCTAAGCATGTTTCCATCTTCACTATAAATAGTTCCTCTCTCTGCATTTACATCCATGTATTTTAGATGTTGGGTATTGCTCATTTTTTTCCAATAAGCCCCCTGCACCCTTTGGATGTAAATTGCCCGTCCCAGTATAATTGCACCTAGCATAATAATGCCAAGAAAGCAAAGGTAGACGCGCCACAATATGTCTTTTTTTACATCCAATTATTAAATTTTTAATCTAATTTTTAATTGTACTGTCCGTTAACCTTACAGGAGGCACTACCAATTCCTTCAACCCCAACGGGGCAACTGCCTTTGCCAATTCACTCTCTTTACTTCTGAAAATCACATCGCGTTTTACTGTTTTAAATTCATACTCCATCTCTTTCAAATGCTTTGCGGTAACATTTATTTCACGCATTGTTTTATCAGCATAGTGACCGTTAGCTATATAGATAATGGCCAGTGCAGATGCAAAAAGATAAAATGGAATGTTTTTAACAAGCCATCGGTTATACAACAAACTCTTTCGTCTTTTTTTTTGAAAAAACTTTTTTTTGCTTTCAGTATGTATCGGTTGCTCTTCTGGCATTCTAAATATTCTTATCCTAAATTTTACGCTCTAAATTATTTTCTGAAACTTTCCTTTTTTCGGCAATTCGTAACTTTGAACTTCTTGATCGTGGATTTCTTATAAGCTCTTCAGGTGTTGGAACAATCGGCTTTTTAGTAATTATTTCTAATTCTTTTTTTTGTATCGTCCCATACAAATCATTTTCCTGCTCCTCTTTCAAATTTTCATTCTTAAAGAAATTCTTAACGATTCTGTCTTCTAAAGAATGAAATGTGATAATTGCTATTCTGCCGCCTTCATCCAAAACGGCGGGTATTTGTTCCAGCATCTCTTTCAAAGAAGCAAATTCATCATTCACCTCAATTCTTAAAGCCTGAAACACTTTGGCAAAATATTTTTCAGGGTTGCCTTTTACCACGGGGTACAAGGCATTTTTAAATTCGTTAATGGTGCCAATTGGTTGTGATTTTCTAATCTGCACTATCAATTTCGCCAACGTTTTCGAATTGGTAACCTCTCCGTATTGCTCAAAGATCTTATGCAATTTTTCTTCTGAATAAGTACTGATGACAGCCGCAGCATTAAGCTTTTCGCCCTGGTTCATTCTCATGTCCAGCGGTGCATTAAAGCGGGTGGAAAAACCTCTTTCAGCAACATCAAATTGATGACTTGAAACGCCCAGATCCGCAAGAATTCCATTTACTTTTAAAATTTTATGAAACCGGAGAAAGCGCTGAAGATGACGGAAATTATGAGGTATAAAAATCAGCCGTTCATCTTTGGGTAAGTTCTTAATAGCATCCGCGTCCTGGTCAAAAGCGATTAATTTTCCCTTTTTATTTAACTGCTTAAGAATGCCACTGCTATGGCCGCCTCCGCCAAATGTGCAATCGACATATACGCCGGATGGATTAATTTTTAATCCATCTATCACTTCCTGCATCATAACCGGCACATGATATATGCCTTCGTTCATAGCTATGATTTTGTCATTTTATCGCCAGCCATTACCTCTTTTGCCAAATCACTAAATGCCTCCGGTGAAAAAGTTTCAAAGAACTGTTTGTATTTTATTTTATCCCAAATCTCAATTTTATCAATAGCTGAAACCAGGACGATATCCTTTTCAAGCCCTGCGTATTCCATCAGGTTTTTTGGCAACAAAAGCCTACCCGCATTATCTAAATCAACTTGTGTTGCCCCGTTTAAAAAATAACGTTTGAATTGGCGAACTTTAGGATCAAAATCATTTAAATTGCTTAAGTCGGAAAATATAGGTTTCCAGCTTTTGGATGTGTATAAACTAAGGCATTTTTCAAATCCCCGGTTTAAAACGAAAGGTTCTGCTCCGCTTTCAGGCAATTGCTTCTTAAATCCTGCGGGTAGCAAAAAGCGTCCCTTTGCATCTAATGTAGCCTCGTATTCACCTATAAAGCCTGTCATTATGAAGGAATTAAATATGCTTAAATAGAAATTTACACAAAATAACACTTTTTCCCACTTAGACAACTATTTTAAGGAAATCTTTTTTATGCACGCATCTCTATGTTAGTGTGAGTTTGGGTTTTAATGGACATCGTGCAAATTATGATGTGCAAAACCTGTTAACAGAGTGTGCGAAAGTTATTAGTAAATATGTTCTGTTTTGGAAAGTAACTTTTTGAGGCTTAACTAAGTAGTTCCCGAATTTATACGGTTAAACGTTTTTTAATTCAGCATTAAGGTCTTGAAGAACTTTTTTAGCATCTCCAAATAACATAGAAGTTTTGGGGTGAAAAAACAATTCATTTTCAATGCCAGCGTATCCGGGCTTCATGCTTCTTTTGTTCACGATAACTGTTTTGGCTAATTCAACTTCTAATACTGGCATTCCATAAATTGGTGATGAAGGATCATTTTTAGCGGCAGGATTTACTACATCATTTGCCCCAAGTATTAATACCACATCAACGGTTTTGAATTCTTCATTGGCCTCTTCCATTTCCAACAATTTGTCATAATCCACATCTGCTTCTGCAAGAAGTACATTCATATGCCCGGGCATTCGGCCCGCAACCGGATGAATGGCATATTTTACTTCAATGCCTTTTTCTTCAAGCGCTTTTTCAAGTTCATGGCAAGCATGCTGCGCCTGCGCAACTGCAAGGCCGTAACCGGGAACTATTATTACCTTTTTCGCATAGGCCATCACCATGGCTGCGTCGCTCAGGGAAATCTCTTTTATATTTCCTTCCACACTCTTTATTCCGGCGGCGGTGCCCGCTCCTGCCCCGAAAGAACCTATCAGTACGTTCTTTAAACTTCTGTTCATGGCGCGGCACATTAATATGGTTAATAATGTTCCTGCCGCACCCACCAAAATTCCGCCGGTAAGCATTGCCTTATTGTTATACAAAAATCCACCGCAAGCAGCGGCTACGCCAGTGAATGAGTTTAGTAAAGAAATTACTACAGGCATGTCTGCGCCGCCAATGGGCAGCACAAAAAATACTCCGTATAAAAGAGCAAGCGCAACAGTTATAAAGAAGGGAACATTAGCTCCGCTGGTTTTAGTATTATAAGTGAATATTGCAGCAATAATCACCAGTGAAAGAACGGCAAGGTTAAAAATATGCTGCCCTTTAAAGGAAAAGTCTTTCAATTTCCCATTTAATTTACCCCAGGCAATCACACTGCCGGCAAAAGAAATACTTCCTATAATTGTACCAGCAATAATTGCCAGGTAATGACCTAAAGGAACTGCGTGGGAAAATAAAACCGAATCCAGGTTTTTATTGGAACGGAATAAATAATCGAATTCGACAATTGAAATCAAAGCCGCACACGCACCGCCCATTCCATTAAAAAAGCTAACGAGTTCCGGCATTGCCGTCATCTTCACTTTTTTTGCAGTAAGTGTTCCAATAATACTGCCGATGATTATTGCCGTAAAAATCCATGGATAATTTCCTAACCTTTGACCATCATTTTCGTATAAAAAAATGGTGCCTGCAATTGCGATAGTCATACCTCCGGCCGCAATTAAATTACCGCGCCTGGCAGTTACAGGATTCGACAACATTTTCAACCCAAGTATAAAGGTTACAGAAGCAATAAGGTAACAAATGGATAAAATACTCGGCATTTAAAATTTGAATGTTTCGTTGCTAATTAGGTGTATTGCAAATAGGTTGAACAGATTTTTTATTTCTTTTTTTTGAACATTTCCAGCATCCTATCGGTAACTACAAAGCCACCGACTACATTTAAAGTTCCCACCAAAACCGCTAAAAATCCGAGAATTAATGCCACATAATTTCCGCTTTCCGCTTTGCCCATAACTATGATGGCACCAATGATCACCACTCCATGAATCGCGTTGGCGCCACTCATTAGCGGTGTATGTAAAACGCTAGGCACTCTGCCGATAATTTCAATTCCTAAAAAAATCATCAGTATAACAATGTAGATTAGTTCTATATTATTATGTATAAAATTCACTGCGGTTTGCATAAAAACATTCAATATTTGTTTGTTAGCTAATAAGTTTATCCCCTATTTATTTGCTTAAATTTTAAGCGTATTTTTTTCTCCATTAATTTCTTCATTAATAATTTTCCCCTCGTGTACGATGCAGGTTCCTTTCACAAGATCATCGTCAAAATTTAAATTCAATTTCCCTTCTTTATTAATGATCAATTGCAAAAAATTAATGATATTTTTTCCATATAATTTGCTGGCATCGTAAGGCATTGATGCAGCAAGATTAGAATCACCCAAAATGGTTACACCATTATATTTTACGGTCTCTCCATTTTTAGTTGCGGTAGTATTGCCACCCGAAGCTGCGGCCAAATCTATTATCACAGATCCATTTTTCATGGAATTCAACATCTCTTCTGTAATTAAAATGGGTGCTTTCTTTCCCGGTATTTGTGCGGTTGTTATTAATATATCCGACTTCGCTACAGCTTCGGCGATTTTCATTTTTTGTCTTTGCAAAAATTCATCTGATTGAGTAACTGCATATCCGCCCGCTTTGCTTGCATCTGCAGCACCTTCCACTTCAATAAATTTTGCACCAAGGCTCATCACTTCTTCTTTAACAGCGGGCCTTGTATCAAAAACCTGTACTACAGCGCCCAGTCTTCTTGCCGTGGCAATAGCCTGCAGGCCTGCAACTCCAGCCCCAAGTATCAAAACTTTTGCCGGCGGAATGCTGCCAGCAGATGTGATAAACATGGGGAAATATTTCGGATACAAATTGGCCCCAAGCAACACTGCTTTATAACCAGCAATATTTGCCTGGCTGCTTAATACATCCATACTTTGCGCTCTCGTGGTGCGGGGAATCATATCTATGCTAAAAACTGAAATACTGTTTGTTGCAAAGTTGTCCATCACTCCCACATTGAAAAGCGGCTGAAAAACCCCAAGGATAATTTTTGATTGAATGGATTTTATTGTTGCCTCATCGGGAGTATTGATCGATAAAATAATGTCTGAATTTTTTAATAAGTCTTCTTTTGAAACAACCTTTGCTCCAGCCTCTTCATACTTTCCATTTAAAGCGTAAGCGTTCGCACCTGCATTGTCTTCTACCAATGTTTCCACATTCATTTTTTTTAAAAGCGACAAATGTTCAGGTAAAATTGAGACGCGTGTTTCGGGTAGGGATTCTTTTAAAATTCCAATAACCATAGTATCGAGATATGGCTCTAAGATATTAAAAATTTAAAACCTTATCGTAAAATGTTGCTTTTCTTTAAAATCAGGACTAAAAAAAACCAGCCCAATAAAAAAAAGATCTATCGTTAATGTAACGGATGGTTGTTGTTGAATTTCTGACCAGACCTGCTCCATTTCTTCACTCCAATGAATATCATCAAAAATAAAAATAGAAGCAGGGGAGGATTTCTTTTGTAACTCAAAAAAATAATGCAGCGTTGCGTTTTTTCTGTGATTTCCATCAACAAAGGCAAGGTCGACAAATTCTATTTTATCAAGTGTGGATATAAATGTATCCTTAAAATTTCCCAGGATTAATTTGATGTTTTGAAAGCCCAATTTTGAAAAATTACTTTCAGCAATGTTGCCAATTTCTTTTGACCCTTCCAACGTATATATTCCAGGCTTATGTTGCGCGCATGCCAAATACGACGTTGTAATTCCAAATGAAGTGCCTAACTCAATGATCGTTTTTGGCTTATAATAATTCACGATACGAACGAGAAGTTTCGCGAATTTTTTGCTTTTCAAGGAAGACCTGGCAATTGAGCTTATTTTTCTTTTATTGGAAGGCATTATTGCAGAGCCTGCTCCAAAATCTTCAACTTCTATAATTTTTTGGTCGCGAAGAAGCTGCGAGCGCAGCGGTTCAATCTTCTCATAACATTCATATTGTTTTTTATCATTTAATACATGAATAATAAAATCGAAAACAAAAGGAGAATGCATGCCATGGCCATTACCGCTTTTGGCATTTATAAAATAATAGAGATATTTTTTAGCGATCTCAAAGGAGGAATACATGCATCTATTTATGTTGCAGAAGTTTTATTTTCCCAAACTTCAAATGTGTAGGCATAATTATTTTTTTCATCGGCAGGAAAAGATTGTTGATCAATCAATTTCCATTTTTCCTTATCCAATTCAGGATAAAAAGTGTCACCATCTACCGTGGCGTGTATTCTTGTTAAATATATTTTTGAAACAATATTTATTGTTTGTTTAAAAATTTCGCCACCACCAATTATAAAAATTTCTTTTGCGTCACTTTCTTTTGCTTTTGCAATGGCATCGTCAATATTATTTACCACAAAAACATCGTCAGGTTGCCAGTTGGTTTTTTTTGTGACAACAATATTTACCCGGCCCGGCAATGATTTTTTTAACGACTCATAACTTTTCCTTCCCATAATTACCGGCATTCCCCATGTCTTATTTTTAAAATATTTAAAATCGTTAGGCAGGTGCCAGGGTAATTCATTTTTAGCACCAATAACATTATTTTCAGACGCAGCTACTATGTGAGAAAGCATGGTAATAATTGATAATTGATAATTGTCTACACTGCCACAGGGGCTTTAATTGCCGGATGGCTTTGGTAATTTAATAATTCGAAATCTTCATACTTAAAATTAAAAATATTTTTTACTGATGAATTTATTTTCATTTCCGGAAGTGGAAAAGGTTTTCTTGTAAGTTGCAATTCTGCCTGTTCAAAATGGTTATTATACAAATGAACATCACCAAAAGAATGAATGAATTCACCGGCTTCCATATCGCAAACCTGGGCGATCATCATGGTAAGCAAAGCATAAGACGCAATGTTGAAGGGAACTCCAAGAAATACATCGGCACTTCGCTGGTATAACTGGCAAGATAATTTTCTCCGTCCATCTTCACCTGAAAGGGTTGTATAAAATTGGAACATACAATGGCAAGGCATTAGATTCATTTGTGGCAAGTCAGCAACATTCCAGGCGCTTATGATCATGCGCCGGCTATCGGGATTTGTTTTTAATTGGTGAATTAATTCAGAAACCTGGTCAATAACTTTTCCATCCGCGCCTTGCCAGCTTCGCCATTGTTTACCGTACACCTGACCTAAGTCACCGTTTTCATCCGCCCATTCGTCCCAAATTTTTACTCCATTTTCTTTAAGATAGTTAATATTCGTTTCACCCTTTAAAAACCATAATAGTTCATAAATAATGCTTTTCAAATGCAACTTCTTGGTGGTAACTAACGGAAATCCTTTCTGCAAATCGAACCGCATTTGGTAACCAAATAAACTTCGGGTACCCGTTCCCGTACGGTCACTTTTGTTAGCGCC
>JBBRSV010000134.1:0-12125 GCA_038245055.1 Chitinophagales bacterium
ATGTCGGCGCCTTCCTCTTCATCAAGTTTTGCTTCTTTAACTGCTTCTATCCGGTTGGTAAAGTTCATTTGATATGTTTTTTTGTCTCCAAAGCCGGGTGCAGAATCCAGCGCATCCCGGAAAGGCCCATAAAAACAAGAGGCATATTTGGCACTATAAGCCATGATACCCGTCCTTGAAAAGCCATTTGTTTCAAATGCATTTCTGATGCCGCCAATACGGCCATCCATCATGTCACTGGGTGCAACAAAATCTGCTCCGGCTTTAGCGTGGCTCAGGCTCATTTTTATCAATGCCTCCACTGTGGGATCATTAACTATCTCGCCGTTTTCTACAATGCCATCATGCCCATAAGACGAATACGGATCCAACGCAACGTCGGTCATTACCACCATCTCCGGTTGTGCATCCTTAATTGCTTTAATACTTCGCTGCATTAATCCATCATCATTCCATGATTCTTTGCCGGTATTATCTTTTAGTTCATCTGCGGCTTTTACAAACAACAAAACACTTTTAATTCCCAGGCTCCATAATTCTTTTATTTCTTTGAGCGTACTATCTATAGAACGGCGATAGTATCCGGGCATTGATGGAATTTCAAAAGAAATGTTTTCGCCTTCATCAATAAATAGCGGTGCAATAAAATCATTCGGAGTTAAACTAGTTTCCGCGACCATGCTTCTTATGGCTGGCGATTGTCTTAGGATTCTGCTTCTTTTTTGTAAATACATATTGGATTGCTTAATTGTAAAATTAAAAATAAAATCATGCCTCTGCCCAATCCCTTGGTTGTAAACATGACTGCAATAATTTATATTCTTCCGTGCCTTCAGCAGGCATGTAATTATAAATCCAGCGGGCCCGGGGTGGCAGGCTCATTAATATACTTTCGGTTCGTCCATTTGTTTTTAAACCAAACAAAGTGCCCCGGTCATGAATCAAATTAAATTCAACATATCTTCCTCTTCGTATTTCCTGCCACTCAGTTTCCTGGGGTGTAAAGGGAGTGTCCTTACGCCTGCTAACTATCGGCAAATACGCGCCAATAAAGGAAGTACTAACGGCTCTTTGAAAGTTAAATAATTCTTCTGCTTCAATATCGTTTGCCGGCCGGAGATGATCATAAAATATACCACCTATCCCACGCATTTCATTTCCGCGATGTGAGTTGACAAAATATTCATCGCACCACTTTTTGTACTTTTTATACAGATCATTTCCAAAAGGATCTATCGCCGTTTTTATAGTTTTATGAAAATGTTTTGCATCTTCTTCAAACAAATAATATGGAGTAAGATCGGTGCCCCCGCCAAACCAACGGTCGATTACTTTTCCTTCTTTATTATATAGTTCAAAATAACGCCAGTTGGCATGCACAGTTGGCACAAATGGATTGCGCGGATGTATTACTAACGATAACCCACACGCGAACCATTTATCGCCATCCATTTGTAACTGCCTGCGCATTTCATCTGTAACCTCTCCGTAAACAACGGAGATATTTACGCCACCTTTTTCAATAACATTTCCATTGGCAAACGTCCTGGTTATTCCGCCGCCGCCCCTGCCTTCGTCGCGTTCCCATTTATCTATATCAAAACTTTCTTTTCCATCTTCTGATGCCAGGGCCTGGCAAATTTTTTCCTGCAGATCGTAAACATATTCGATCCACCGTTCTTTAAATCCGTCTGATGAAACTTTATCCAACATTCCTCTTACTATAATTTAATATTTATCCTGAGAAATATCATTGTCCATACTCTTTTACGGCATCAACAAAAGCACGTGCATGATCTACAGGAATATTAGGCGTAATGCCGTGGCCTAAATTTGCAATGTAACTTTTAACTCCAAAGGCATCGATCATTTCTTTAACAGCTTTCTTAATTTTAGGAACAGGTAATAACAATTTTGCAGGATCAAAATTTCCCTGCAAGGTAATTTTGTTACCAGTTAATTCCCGGGCAACGCCGGGCGATACACACCAGTCTAAACCCAGCCCTGCTGCATTACTTTGGCTGAGATCTTTTAAGGCATACCAACTTCCTTTTGGAAATAAAATTACAGGGGCAACCTTATGCAAAGCATCAGCTATTTTTACTAAATAGGGTTGTGCAATATTTTTGAAATCATCCGGGCTAAGGCACCCGCTCCAACTATCAAAAACCTGTACAACATCAGCGCCGGCCTTCACCTGTTCTTTCAAATAATTGATAGTTGTGTCAGTAATTTTTTGTAATAGCTGATGCGCCAGTGTTGGTTGCGTAAAACAAAATTGTTTTGCCTTATCCCAGGTTTTACTTCCTTTTCCTTCTATCATATAACAAAGAATCGTAAAAGGCGCACCGGCAAAACCAATTAAAGGAGCGCGCCCGTTTAATTGTTGCTTTGTTAACGTTAATGCCTTCGAAACATAATTTAATTTTTCTTCTACGCCATCAGTTACAAGGGCATCGATGTCTTTTTGTGATTTTATCACGTTCGGCAGTGAAGGCCCTTTTCCTTCTTCCATCAAAACTTCCAGGCCCATAGCTTGTGGAATCACCAGAATATCAGAAAAAATAATTGCTGCGTCTACGCCTACCTGTTCTATTGGCTGTAATGTAATTTCTGCTGCGAGTTCAGGAGTTTGAACGCGTGTAAAAAAATCATATTTATTTCTCAGCTTAATATAATCCGGTAAATATCTTCCTGCTTGCCGCATCATCCAAACTGGCGGCCTGGCCACGTTTTCGCCTTTTAAGGCCTTTAATAATAAATCGTTTTTCAATAGTTCCATTTAAGAGATTTTACTTTTACTAAAATGATCAATTGCGAGTTTTACCAGGTTTTTTTTACCCGGCTGTGAAGCAATAGTAACAGGCTGTTTTGTAAATTGTTGCAAGGCATTCGCTGTTGTTGAACCAATTGCAAATAGCCGCGTTTGAGCTACAACTTTATTTTTAAAAAAAAAACTATCTACGGCACTCGGGCTGTAAAATAAAATGCCATCGTAATTTTTAGTAATAATTTCGCCAGTTTCTTTCGTGCGATAAACAATTATTTCGTCTACGCTAATATTGTTGCTTTTTAATTTTTCGGGCAACTCTTCTCTTCGTTTATCTCCACAAAAAAAAGTAATGGATGTAATTATTGCATCACTTACAATTTTATCTGCGAGATGCCCTGCATTTTCAGCAGTGGCGATTATGCTTTCATCGCCAAAATATTTCTTTACCAAATTCTTTGTTGTGTTGCCAATGCAATAAATTTTCCATGCAGGTTTCGTAATAATAAATTTGGAAACGGCATCCACGGCATTCATACTTGTAAAAACTACGCTAAGCTCTTGCTGCAATAAATTTTTAATTTTCTTGGCTAACTCTTCATCAATAATTGCTTCTGTTATAATGAATGAAATTTCATCAAGTACAATATCAAATTTTGCAGCTTCGTGCGCAAGGCTTTTATCAACTGGCCTTGTACTTAAAATATGAATTTTATTTTTCTGCATTTCTAATGTTATAAATTATTTGCTGCGCTTCCACGTTCTGTAAAAATTCGACTCCCACAGATGTTCCTAAATCCTGGCCATCTTTAATGTCACAAACTTTTTCGATTGCTATTAGCTTGCTTCCATCGGGGCTGCAAACATTGCCTTTAAATATTATGTTATCATTTTCTATAAAAGCTAAAGCGCTGATTGGCGTAGTACATCCTCCCAATAAAGCCCTTAAAAAATCCCGCTCAATTTTTGTGCATAAAGCAGTTGGTGAATCGTTAAGTGGAGTGCAGGCATTCAATGAAAAGTCATCATCTGTTCTGCACACGATGGTGATTGCACCCTGTGCCGGTGCAGGCAACATCCAATCAAGATCTACCGAGTTTTCGGGCCTTAGCCCGATTCTTTCCAGGCCTGCTGCTGCAAAAATAGCCCCATGCCACTCATGCTCGCCAATTTTTCGCAGTCTTGTATTTACATTGCCTCTCAAATTTTCAACAGAATGATTTGGATAACGATGCAGCCATTGTGCTATGCGCCGGGTACTGCTGGTCGCAATAATTGCATTGCTCAATTTATTATCTAAAAATGAGCAATCGTTTTTATAAACAAAAATATCTTTGAAGGAAGCTCTTTTTAAAACAGCAGCCTGGCGAATTCCAGTTGCCAATTTAGTAGGTACGTCTTTTAAAGAATGTACGGCAATATCAATATTTTTATTGAGTAACGCGGCATCCAGCGCTTTCGTAAATATTCCCTGCACGCCTAATTCATACAAGGGGGTTACGGTGTCTACATCTCCCTGGCTTTTTATAAAAATTAGCTCAGACTGCAGCTCATTTTCTTTTAATAATGACTTTACGAGCATGGCCTGCCAAACTGCCAATTGACTTTCCCTGGTCCCTATCTTAATTATTGGTTTCAATTCATGTGAAGGTAGCTGCTTAGCGCGTTAATACATTGACAACCTTTGTTATTTTGTTGATGCAATTGTATCGCAAGCGAAGAAACTGTTTTATGAATTTTTTCTTCGAAGGGTTGAGTTATAAGATGTAATTCGCTTAATTCGTAAAGTTGCGTTTTTACGTGGCGTAACATGGGGTTATTAACTTGTTTGCGGTGCCACTCCATCATGTCGTCCATGGTTTTATTTAAAATAACCATTGCTTTGGGCACTTCCGCGCGGCGAAGGGAAATTGTATTATCCAGTATCAGTGAAATTTCGTCAACATTTAGCAATGTTATCCCCGCTAAATTTTTTATGGCTGGATCTACATTTTGTGGAACCGAAAGATCAAGAATTAAACGCGATTTATTATTAATAAAGAATGATGGATGAATCGTATAAGTTTCTGCTGCCGAACTTACAATAATAATGTCGGCTTCGTTTGCATATATGGGCAGATCTGAGTAATCCACAAATGTGCCACTACATTCTTTTGCCAGCTGAATCGCTTTGTTATTAGTACGGTTGGTAAAAAAGAGTGCTGATGATGAAAGATAATTTTTAAGGTTTTTTCCGATATGATTGCCGAATTTTCCGGTTCCAACTAACAGTATTTTTTTATCCTTTAACTCCGTTATTCTTTCCTTAATAATCTCTATAGCCGCATACGAAACAGAAACCGTTCCAGAGCTTAATTTGGTATGCGTTTTTATATCTTTAGAAGACTGTAAAGCAAAGTTTACAACGCGCTCCATAAGAGAATTGAAGCAATTATTTTCTTTAGCTTGCTTTGCTGCCTGCTTAAGCTGAAACAAAATTTCGTTATCACCTACTATTTGAGAATCAAGACCTGCCGCAACTTTAAAAAGATGCTCAACTGCTGGCTGGCCCTGGTATTGATATCCATGCTCAATAAAATCTTTCATATTACCATGTGTGTGCATGCAAAGCATTTCTATAAGCAAATGCGGGTGATCACACATTCCATAAATTTCAGTTCTGTTGCAGGTAGAAAGTACCATACAGCCAGGTAAATATTTAGCTGTGGCTTGTTGCAATAACAATAAAGAATGTTCCGGAAGAAGTGAAAATTTGCCACGAACACTGATATCACTTTTACGATAATTGATACCCGCTACGCAGAAATGATGCAAGAGATTATGTACAGGTTCAAATTTTATCATAAAGCATACAAAATTATTTTTATGTGGGCTGTAGAAAGTCACAACAAAGTCATAAAAGCTTTCACTTAATCAAATCAATATTGAAAATAAAATTATTCTTTCAGTTCTAAAAGCATTTAAAAATCATTATCTGCTAATTCACTATAAAGTTATTTATGCCTGGCGGATAAATTTAAAAAAAAATTATTCTTATCTATAAAAAATTACAGCCATTAATCAACAATTATATAAAGCAGCCAGTTTATTTTTAACCAAATACATTTGCATATATTTTAAAAAAAGATGGCTAATAAAGGAATATTATTAATGAACCTGGGCTCGCCCGATTCAACCGAAGTAAAAGATGTGCGAAAATATCTCAACCAGTTTTTAATGGATGAAAGGGTAATTGATATACCCTGGCTCTTCCGGAGTTTACTGGTTCAGGGAATTATAGTTCCTTTTCGCGCCCCAAAATCTGCTGAAGCCTATAAAATAATCTGGACTAAAAAAGGCTCACCGCTTGTTGAAACCACACGTGAATTACAAGAAGCTTTGCAGAAGGAAATTGCAGAGCCGGTCGAAATAGCAATGCGATACGGAAACCCGAGAATAGAAGCGGGATTTGATGCATTATTAAGACGAAATCCATTGATTGAAGAAGTGATTGCGTTGCCTCTTTACCCGCATTATGCCATGTCCAGCTACGAAACCGCGGTAGCATATGCTAAAGAAATTCATAAAAAAAAGGGCTATAAATTTAAATTGAGTTTTGTTGATCCATTTTATAATGATTCACAATATCTAAACGCACTTGCCGATGTGATAAAGCCGTTTTTAGAGGAACCATACGATCATATGTTATTTAGCTACCACGGTATTCCACAGCGCCACATTCGAAAGAGCGATGTTACGGGAAACCATTGCCTGAAAAGTGAAAATTGCTGTGACGTTGCTTCGCCTGCGCACGCACATTGTTACCGGCACCAGGTTTTTACAACTACCAGGCTTATTGCCGAAATTTTAGATATTACCAAAGAAAAATATAGCCTTTCGTTTCAGTCACGTTTAGGAAAAGGTTGGTTGACACCTTTTACTGATTTTCGTCTGGCCGAATTACCAGCCGAGGGTATAAAAAAGTTGTTAATCTTATGCCCGGCATTTGTGAGTGATTGCCTTGAAACCCTTGAAGAGATTGAAATTAGGGGAAGAGAAATTTTTATGAACGCAGGTGGTGAATCTTTTAAAATGATACCTTGCCTTAATATAAATCCGTTGTGGGTAAAGGCCGTTGCGGGATATGTTTCTGCTTAAATTTTTGATTCAAGAAAGTAGCTATCGGTTCAAATATTTTCATTTTTTTTTCATTTACATCAATCTATATAAATGATCTTTTTTTACATTAAAGCCTTGCACATTATTTTCGTAATTACCTGGTTTAGCGGGCTTTTTTATATAGTACGCCTTTTTATTTACAGTGCAGAAGCCAACGAAAAACAAGAGCCCGAAAGAACGATATTATTGAAACAATTTGGAATTATGCAGAGCCGGCTTTGGTATATTATCACCTGGCCTTCGGCCGTTCTCACATTAATTTTTGGCACCTGGGTTGGTATTCTTTACGGGAGTTTGCCGATGTGGCTGATTGTTAAACTTGTATTTGTACTTGGGCTTTTTATCTATCATTTATGCCTTCAAAAAATATTTAAACAACAGCAAAACGAAAACTTTAAATGGACGTCTCAAAAACTTCGATTGTGGAACGAAGTGGCAACCCTGTTTTTATTTGCAATAGTTATGATTGCAGTTGTAAAGGAATTGTTGAGTGCAGTTTGGGGATTTTTTAGCTTGATAGGTATTGCACTGATTTTAATGATCGCAACAAAGCTCTATAAGAAATACAGGAAAGAATAAATATTTTTAATGAAAAAGTAGCTCACATGGCTTTAAGCCGGTATGCTTTTTAAAAGCGGTAGAAAAGTGAGAAATAGAAGAATAGCCAAGTGACGCTGAAACATCCGTTACGCTCAAGCCTTTTTCATACAAAAGATATTTAGCATGCTCCATACGCTGGCTCTGAAAAAAATCAAAAATTGTGGTTCCGTACATCTCTTTGAAACCTTTCTTTAAATAGCATTCGTTTATGGCAGCTTTCCGGCTCAGTTCCTTTATGGTCAAAGGTTCTCCAATGTGATTCAATAATATTTCCCTTGCGAGTGCAATTTTTTCACGGTCCGCATCATTAGCTAAAAACTTACAGGTGAAAGATTCTTCGCCATCGCCAGCCATACATTCCATACTGAATAACAAAAGCATTTGCGTTTGAGCATTTATGAAAATATTTTCCATACTCTCCGAATACGAATGATTCAATAATGCATCAAGAACGTTTCTCGTTTTACTGCAAAGCGGCAGTGATTTTGAAAATGAAGAAGTATGACTGAAGTTTAAGATGTTTTCAGAAAAAGAACTCGTTTTAATTTCCTTTACAAACTGCGAGAGATGATCGGCATTAAAGCGAAAGGTGGCAACATCAACGGTATCAACTTTTTCGGGGCAATGATGTGATTGGGCATTCATGCAAAAATTACATTCTCCTTCATTTTTTTGACAATATTTGTTGCCTGAAATACAAAAAATTAATTCAAGATAATTCTCCTTAGCATCACCTGTTTTGTAATTGTACACCATCATCCCAGTATCATCAAAATTCAATTGAGGCAATTTTCTATACCGATTAATCACATATTGTACCGTTCCGGGAATTACCTGGGTTTTCTGGTGCAGCAACTCAATATCTTCCTGCATTACCGGATGATTTAATGCAACAGACAATATGTTTTGTGGATATTCCATTTTTTGAATGGCTGCAAAGATAAAGAACTTTGAAGTCTGTTTTTTAAGGAAAACAAAAGTGAATTACCCGAAGTTTTTCGATTATCCACATTATCCTAAACTTAGTGGAAAAAAGCTATCTTAAGAACGCAATCAAATGCTTATTTTAGGTACATTATTCGTACCTTTGCACGATTATATTTTTTTACGCTTTACAGCGATTTTTTATCCCTTAATATGACATCAGAAATAGCAGAAGTAATTACCCCAAAATTAGACAGTTACGGGGCCGACAGTATACAAGTACTTGAAGGACTTGAAGCTGTTAGAAAGCGGCCGGCAATGTACATTGGAGATGTTGGTAATAAAGGCCTTCACCATCTTGTTTATGAAGTCGTCGATAACTCAATTGACGAGGCGCTTGCAGGTTACTGTAGTAATATTGAAGTGACCATAAATGAAGATAATTCCGTCACTGTAAAAGACGATGGGCGTGGCATTCCTACAGGCATTATGACGAAGGAAAAAAGAAGTGCGCTTGAAGTGGTAATGACGGTATTACATGCGGGAGGAAAATTCGATAAAAATACCTACAAAGTTAGTGGTGGTTTACATGGCGTTGGTGTGAGTTGCGTAAATGCTTTAAGCATAAAGTTTCATGTTACGGTTAACCGGGATGGTAAAGTATTTGAACAGGAATATGTAAAAGGGATTCCGCAATATAAAGTGCGTGAAATAGGCGAAAGTTCTACAACAGGCACAGAAATTAAGTTCTTACCTGATTCATCCATTTTCATTGTTTCAGAATATAACCGGGAGATTCTCGAAGGAAGATTAAGAGAGCTTTCTTTCTTAAATAAAAAAATCAAGATTGTTCTTAATGATCTTCGGGAAAAAGATGACGACGGAAAGACCTACACAAAAACTTTTTATAGTGAAGGTGGAATTACTGAATTTGTTGAATTGATAGACAAAAATGGTAACCGGCAAGCTCTGCTTCCAACAGTCATATATTGTGATGGTCATGATGCTGCGAGCAACGTGGCGGTAGAAGTAGCCATGATTTACAATACGGGCTACCAGGAGCATTTATTTAGTTATGTAAACAATATTAATACCATTGAAGGAGGAACACATGTGTCAGGATTCAGGCGGTCCATCACCCGTGTATTTAAAAGCTATGGTGAAAAAGAAGGCATGTTTGAAAAAGCCAAAGTGGAAATTGAAGGAGATGATTTTCGTGAAGGCCTGAGCGCGGTAATATCAATAAAAGTTCCGGAGCCGCAGTTTGAAGGACAAACCAAAACCAAGCTTGGAAATAACGAAGTAATGGGTGTAGTTGATTCCACACTCAGCAAAGTGTTGATCGCCTATCTGGAAGAAAATCCAAGAGATGCAAAAACGATCATTCAAAAAGTAATATTGGCAGCGCAGGCTAGGGCAGCGGCAAAAAAAGCGCGTGAAATGGTGCAGCGCAAAAGTGTACTCACCGGCGGTGGCTTACCTGGTAAATTGGCCGATTGCAGTGATAAAGATCCATTTAGATGCGAATTATTTTTAGTGGAAGGAGACTCGGCAGGTGGAACTGCAAAGCAAGGCCGCGATAGAAGCTACCAGGCTATTTTGCCCTTGCGCGGTAAAATCTTAAATGTGGAAAAGGCGATGGAACACCGCATTTATGATAATGAAGAAATAAGAAATATGTTCACCGCGCTTGGTGTGAAAATTGGAACTGTCGAAGATCCGAAAGCCCTTGACATTACTAAACTTCGCTATCACAAATTGATTATTATGACGGATGCTGATGTGGATGGTAGCCACATTGCAACACTTATTCTAACATTTGTTTTTCGCTACATGAAGGAACTTGTTGAGCAGGGATATGTTTACATTGCACAACCGCCATTATATCTATTAAAAAAGGGAAAAGAGCAGGCATATGCCTGGAATGACGACGAACGAAAAGCCTGGATTGCGCAAGTCGCCGGAGGAAAGGAAGATTCCGTTCACATTCAACGGTATAAAGGTCTTGGAGAAATGAATTCTGAACAGCTTTGGGAAACCACGATGAACCCTGCAACACGTACATTAAAATTGGTAACAATTGATAGCGCAGCAGAGGCAGATCGTGTGTTTAGTATGTTAATGGGCGACGAAGTTCCTCCCCGCAGAGAATTTATTGAAACCCACGCCAAGTATGCAAGGCTTGATGTTTAAATCTATTTTAGGCCTGTAATATTTTACAAAGCTTTTTCAAAATGAAGAAGCTTTTTCTATTTCATGGAATTGTAAAAAGAATTTCTATTTAATTATCCTACGAACTATAAAATTCCATTTCAAAATGAGAGGTGTAATATTGCATTCAATTTAATCTTAGGTACTAAAAATTCTTTTCATGAAATGTTATTTCAGGAAAATCCTGGTTGCGATTTTATTGATTTGCGCATTATCTTCCAAGGCCCAGATCGATTATCCAACATTTAAAAGCGAGACCGTAATTAACCCTGCAGATAGCGAGCAACTCTCTTTTAATCTGTACAACCTTAATTATATTAATAATACGGAATGGTTTGGAAATATTCCCTTGAGTGGCACTTTATTTGGCTACCAAATTATTCCTGAAATTGAATACCAAATCTCTCCGAAACTTATTGTTAAGGGGGGATTATATCTTCAGAAAGAATTCGGGCGGCCCCATTATACAAGTGTTGATCCGACTTTTACGTTAAAATATAGAACAAAACATGCGTCATTTTTAATTGGCACTTTGGAAGGCAATAACAACCACCAATACATAGAACCGATCTATGATTATAAATTGATTATTAACGAAAGGTTGGAAAATGGATTTCAATTTAAAGTGGATACAAAGCCTTACTCGCACGACTTTTTTATTAATTGGAGAGTAGCAATACACCCCGGCGACCCGTTTAAAGAGCAATTTGACATTGGTTATGTTTCAAAAATTAATCTTATAAACGAGGGGAAAATTAATCTTTACATTCCCGTTCAATTTCTTTATTCGCACAAAGGTGGCCAGTACGACTCTCTTTCAGGCACACCACTTACATCGATCGTGAATTCTGCTGTTGGCGCTTCAATAATTTACAAATCCGACAATCTTTTATTGAAAAAAGTTGTCTTTGATAATTATTATGTAAACTATAAAGATATTTCAGGCGATAAAGTTCAGCCTTTTAAGGAGGGGAACGCCTATCTTTCACACCTTTTATTTGATTTTAAAAATGTTGGAATTGACTTGCGTTATTGGAACGGAAGCGGTTATATCGGGCCAAGAGGAATGGCGTTATTCCAATCCGTTTCAGAGAAATATCCCGGCCTTGTCGAAAAACATCGTGAACTTTTGATAGTGAGTTTTATCTATGATAAGGAGATATTCAAGAATGTAAATTTCGATTTCAGGCTTATTCCATATAAGGATTTTCGCGAAAAAATATCGAGCGGAACCGGCCTTGAATATTCCTATGAGATGTATTTGAAGTACAATTTGAAAGTAAATATTAAAAGAATTAAAAATTCTTTTAATAATTAAAAATTAGTTGACAGGAAATATATACTACAAAATAGGTATAAATCGCTAAATTTGAAATCCACTGTCTACAGACTTTGGGCTTCAAACAAATTTTAAACTATAAACCCAATCAAAATGTCAAAAATGTTAACAGCCTATTGCATG